>NZ_MWQY01000029.1 GCF_002087085.1 Marispirochaeta aestuarii
GCTAGGGTAAAACCGCTGGCGGAGTTCATTTCTATTCGGAATCGCTCACTTTAGGTAAAACTAAATTTTTTAGGAGATTGAGCATGAAGAAACTCGCACTTCTACTTCTGGCTCTGGCGATCGTAATCCCCGCCTTTGCCGACGACGCAAAAGTCCTTCCCGCGGGGGTTTTGAGGACGACTATTGCAGGTATTTATAACACGTTTGATGAGCAATACGACAAGGACGGTGATAAATTCGATGCTCCCAACGGTAAGGTCTCTGTTTTTAATCTAGCTGGTGCTCTCGAGTACGGTGCTACTGACCAGATCACTATTGCACTGCAGTGGACACCTGGTTATAACGTTTGGTCTGAGGTTGAAGATAACGATAAAGCTAATCTTAATGGCCCCATGGGACTATTTATCGGGGCTAAAGGTCAGATCCTTGGACCGAACGGATTTGTGCCTAATGACACAATGCGTTTCGCTGCTGCAGCAGGACTTCTTGTTCCTTTATCTAATCCGGATTGGGAAGAAGAGTATGACAACGTGGTGGCTGGTGATGATTTCCAAGCTAAAGAGATTAATAATGGGGCATTGGGTATTGGTGCAAGACTCTATTTTGACTATCTAGTTAGCTCGTCTTTTTTCGTAAATCTTTACAATGAAACTATTTTCTATCTCCCCGTTGATAAAAACGGAACAAGCCCGAATCCAGCAGGAACAGATCAGGAGTATAAATACGGGTATAAAACAACCTTCGAGGTGGAGCCTGTTTACACCTATCCGGTAAACGAGAAACTGGATATAACCGGAAGCCTTCCTTTTAACTGGGTTCTTACCCCGGATTATGAAGTAGAAGGTAATGAGGTTGATGACTCAGCAACCAGCTTTCTGAAGATGACCCCCTACGTAGCAGCGTTCTTTAAAACCACCATGCCCTTCGAACTGAAAGCCGGCTATTCTATCCCCCTCATGGGTAAGAATGAGAATGTTGCCAGCACTGTTATCTTCCAGTTCAAAAGCTACCTGAAGTTCTAAAAAAACGCCTTACACAAAACTTTCCAGCCCGGCACACCCCGCCGGGCTTTTTTCATGTCCAATCACCAACCCCGCATCCCACGACAACTCCGCGCCCTCTCCTCTTTGCGATCTCTTCCCCTCTGCGCTCTCAGCGCCCTCTCCTCCCTCTGCGTTCCTCAGCGGCCTCTGCGTGGTTCTGCGTCCTCTCCTCCCTCTGCGTTCCTCAGCGGCCTCTGCGTGGTCTCCTCCCCCTCTGCGTCCCGCACTTGTCATTATTCCCCTTCTTTGCTATCATTGCTGCATCCCATGTCTTTCCGTTCAGCAACGTAAATGACTAATACAACGACTCTGCATCACCGCCCCGCCCGAAATCGCGGGAACGCGGTTACTTGTGCAGGTCCTGAATACACCGGCCACTGAGATATATGCCGGTTCAAGGAGAAATTATGCCAGAAAGCTACCCGGAGGTTATCGCACTGGAACAGCGTATCGAACCGCGACAGGTCGAAGCGGTACTCAAGCTGTTCGAAGAAGGTGCGACAGTGCCCTTTATCGCCCGCTATCGTAAAGAAGCGACCGGCGGACTCGATGAGGTGCAGATTATCGCAATTCGCGACAGAATAGAAAAGCTCAAGGAGCTGCACAAGCGTCGTGAAGCGATTCTGAATACCATGCGGGAGCACGATCAGCTTACTCCTGAACTGGAAAAAGAGATTAATGCCGCTGACACTATGGCCCATCTGGAGGATCTCTATCTGCCCTTCAGGCCCAAGCGTCGTACCCGGGCCATCATTGCCAAGGAGAAGGGACTCGAGGATCTTGCCCACAAGATTTATGACGAGGACCATATCGATTTGCTGGCTGAAGCCGAAAAGGCGGTTGATCCGGAGAAAGGGGTCGATTCTGTAGAGTTCGCTCTTCAGGGTGCCCGGGACATCGTTGCAGAATGGATCAGCGAGGACCCGGATGTGCGGGCTGACCTGCGCCACCTGTTTGAGGACGAAGCCACAATCTCTTCCACCGTCGTCAAAGGCAAGGAACGGGACCGGGATGCCCACAAGTACAAGGACTATTTCAACTGGTCCGAAAAAGCTTTCTCTGCGCCGTCCCATCGGGTTCTGGCTGCCCTGCGCGGGGCCGACGAGGGATTTCTTACGGTTCACATCCACCCCGACGAAGAGGCCACCATCGACATGCTGGAGCGGGGTTTCACCAACGGCAGAGACGACGATACCGAACAGTTGAAACTTTCCATCCGGGATGCCTACAAGCGCCTGATAGCTCCTTCCCTGGAGAATGAGTTCAGAAAAACGATAAAAAAACGGGCCGACGAGGCCGCGGTACAGGTCTTTGCCCAGAACCTCAAGGACCTCATGCTGGCAGCCCCCCTTGGACAGAAACCGGTACTGGCCATTGATCCGGGCCTTCGAACGGGCTGCAAGCTTGTATGTCTGACCGCCCAGGGAGACCTGGTTCATACCGAGACGATTTTCCCCCTTCCTCCCCGCAACCGCAAGCAGGACGCCGCGGAAACGGTACGGAAGCTGATCGATAAATATAAAATCGAAGCCATTGCCATCGGAAACGGTACCGGCGGCAGGGAAGCCTTCGCCTTTGTCCGGACCCTGGGACTCAAGATTCCCCTGGTAATGGTCAACGAGTCGGGAGCATCGGTCTATTCCGCCTCAAAAGCGGCCAGGGAAGAGTTCCCGGACTACGATGTTACAGTCCGGGGTGCTATATCCATCGGACGGCGGCTGATGGATCCTCTGGCGGAACTCGTCAAAATCGATCCCAAGGCCATCGGCGTGGGGCAGTACCAGCACGATGTGGACCAGAAGCTCCTGAAGCGCAGCCTTGACGATGTTGTGGTATCCGCGGTCAACTCCGTGGGGGTGGAGGTAAATACAGCCTCTCCCCATCTGCTGCAGTATGTCAGCGGTCTGGGCGGAAAGATCGCCCGTTCCATCGCCAAGTATCGGGAAACTCACGGTGCCTTTAAAACCAGGGAAGATCTCAAGTCCATAGAGGGAATGGGAGACAAAACCTACGAACTTGCCGCCGGATTTCTGCGTATCCAGGAGGGTGAGAATCCGCTGGACAGAAGCGCGGTTCATCCCGAGCGGTATCCCATTGTGGAAAAAATGGCCAGTGATATCGGCGTTGATATAAAGGCTCTGATGGATGACGCCTCCCTGCGGGACCAGATCGATCTTGCCAGTTATGTCGAAGGGGATGTGGGGCTTCCCACCCTGAAAGATATTATGACCGAGCTTGCGAAACCCGGCCGGGACCCCCGGGACGAGTTTGAGGCTGTCGCCTTTGCAGAAGGGGTCACCGAGATTTCCCAGCTGGAACCCGGTATGGAACTCCCCGGTATCGTGACCAACGTAACAAACTTCGGTGCTTTTGTAGACATCGGCGTGCACCAGGACGGACTGGTACATATCTCGGAACTCTCCGACGATTTCATCCAGAATCCCGCGGACGTTGTAAAGGTTCATCAGCAGGTCAAGGTCAAGGTTCTTGAGGTCGATGTCGATCGCAAGCGGATCGCCCTTACCATGAAGAGCGGTGCCCCGTCTCAACGGAGCAACGACCGGCGACCTCCCAGGAATGACAACCGCGGCGGCGGACCCCGGGGCGGCGGTAATCGAGGTGGCGGTAACCGCGGCGGCGGACGGGGCGGCAGGAGCGATAACAGCTCCGGCGACTCATACAATCCCTTTGCCGATCTTTTGTCCTGATTGCATCCCCGTATGAATATGCACCACGGTCAGAGCATCCACGGCTTCCGCATCGAATCGGTCAGTGATCTTCCTGAATTCCGCGGCAGGGGAATCAGCGCGCGTCACGAAGCCACAGGGCTGGAGCTTTTTCATCTTCATAACGATGATCCGGAGAATCTTTTCTCCTTCGTATTCAAGACCCCGCCGAAGGACAACAGCGGGGTCGCTCACATCGTGGAGCATGCCGTTCTCGCCGGATCACGGCGGTTTCCCATCAAGGACCCTTTTCTTGTACTGCTGAAGGGGAGCCTGAATACCTTTCTCAATGCCATGACCTACCCTGACAAGACTGTCTACCCGGGAGCAAGTACGGTCCCCAGGGATTACTATAACCTGATGACCGTCTATGGAGACGCTGTTTTCTTTCCCCTTCTGCGCAGGGAGATCTTTTTGCAGGAGGGAGTGCGCCTTCAGCCCTCGGAGGACGGCCTCGAACTTTCCGGGGTGGTTTTTAACGAAATGCAGGGAAACTACTCCTCCTTCGAGTCCCTTGTGGGGGAGTGGTCATATCGGGGTCTCTTTCCCGATTCAAGCTACGGCTATGATTCCGGCGGTGAACCCCAGGCTATCAGGGAGCTGAGTTACGAAGAGTTCTGCAGGTATCACGCCGATTATTATCACCCCTCCAACTGCAGGATTTTTTTATACGGTAACATCCCCACGGAAGAACAGCTGGCCTTTCTGCAGGAGCAGTTTCTGTCATCCTTTGACTCGCCCCGGCAGGTGGATGCCTCCATAAGCATGGAGCCGGATTGGGATGCTCCCCGTACCTTGACGGTCAACGCTCCCGCCGGCTCAGGGGATGAGGGGGGAGGCGAAAACGGGGCCAGTGTGCTGGTGAGCTGGCGCCTGAGGAATGTTGACGATCCGGAATACCTCCTTGCATGGGAGGTACTTGCCGAAATACTGCTGGGAAACCCCGGCTCACCTCTCTACAAAGCTCTGATGGACTCGCGGCTGGGAGAGGACCTTTCTCCTTCCTGCGGACTGGATTCGGAACTCCGGGACCTGGTTTTTTCCGCCGGTCTCAGGGGGATGGATCCGGACAGGAGAGAAAGCCTCGAGGATACAATTTTCGGGCTGTTGAAAAACCTTGCCGCGGAGGGAATCCCCGGGGAGTTTCGTGAAGCGGCTCTCGCCAGAATCGATTTCCGTCACCGGGAAATCCGCGGAGGTGTTCCTTTCGGACTCAGGCTGATGGGAAGAGCTCTGCGGGGATGGCTCCACGGGCATCGACCGGAGACGACGATGCGCTATGAGGAGGTCATTCAGTCCCTCAAGACCCGTCTTCAGCGGGAGCCGGACTATTTTTCCCGGCTTATCAGGGAAGAGCTCCTGGAGAATACCAACCGGGTGGTGGTTACCATTCGTCCCGATGATCAGTATTACCTTCATAATGAAGAGGATGAAAAAGAGTGGCTCTCCAGGAAGGTCTCTGAACTGGGAGGTGAGGGAGTACGAAAGGTAACTGAGGAGTATCGCCTGATGACGAGCTTCCAGGAGACGCCGGATTCGGCGGAGGAGCTTGCGAAGGTCCCCTGTGTTTCCATCGAGGATCTGCCCCGGGAAGTTAAACGATACTCCCTGGAGGATCATCTCCTGAACGGCAGGGCCGGAATGGTTCCCGTCTCCCTTCATGAGACCTTCTGTAACGGCGTGGTGTATCTTGATCTTGCCATTGATGTCTCCGGGCTTGAACAGGATGAGTACCTGCTCCTGCCCTATTTTTCAAAGTATCTCTGCAATACGGGATACCCGGGGGTTTCCTACGATCGGGTGGCCACCCTGCTGGCGCGCCATTCCGGAGGTTTTTACTCTTTCCTCGAGGCCTCGGACAGGATCGATGCACCTGATGATCCGGCGCTCTATCTCTATTTCCGGATCAAGGCCCTGGAAGCTGAGCTGCCCCGGACTCTGGAGATAATCAGCCGACTTCTGAACAACGGAATTCTGGATGACCGTCAGAGACTGAAAGAGGAACTCCTGGAACTGCGGAATGATATGCGTTCTGCAGTGGTATCTTCGGGACACTCCTTTGCGTCTTTACGGGCATCCCGTGGGTTCTCCGGAGTTCTTTCTCTGGAAGAGCTGTGGCGCGGGATCGAACAGTTTCTGTATATAAACGCCCTGAGCAGCGATTTCGATGATTCCTGGAAAAAGCTCTCCCGAAGGATGTCCGCACTTCGGAAGAAGCTCCTGACCCGCGAACGCATGCTTCTGAATATAACCGCGGATACCGGTCTCCTGGAGAGAATTGAACCGGCGGTGACGGAATTTTTCACCGCCTTTCCCTCCGGAGAGAAGAAGAAAAAGCGACCCCTCGCTGATGCCCTGCCCGTTCCCCGATACCAGGCCCTGCTTATTCCGACAACGGTGAATTACGCGGCTTTGGCATTTCCTTCTTCCAGACTGGGAGACAGGGAGCATCCCTATGAGGACCTTCTTGCCCATATCCTGAAGGTCGAATCCCTCTGGGAGAAGATCCGTATGCAGGGCGGGGCCTACGGTGCTTTTGCTTCGGTGAATGCAACCGAAGGTGTCTTTGCCATGGCCAGTTATCGCGATCCCCATACGTTCCGGACCTTCCAGGCATTCCGGGATTCCCTGGCGGAACTGAAGGAAGGTACCGATCCTCTGCTCCTGGAAAAAGCTGTTATCAGTGTCGCGGGACGGGAACTCCGGCCTCTGGCCCCCGGTGAGGAGGGGATGCTCGCCTTTCGACGAAGACTCTACTCAATCAGTGACGATGAGAGACAGAAAAAGCGGGAAATAATTCTCTCCGCCGGATCTGAGGATATACGCAGGGCTGCCGAAAGGCTGATGTCTGCCCTGGATGCTCATGCAAAGGCGGTCCTGGTAACCAGCAGGGAGGGATGGAAGGAATCAGCGGAGATTATTCCTGAACTCGCTTCCGACTATCTGAACCTCCCGGTTTAGGAGGCGGGGCTCAGTATCCCCGCTCCCGGTCAACCAGATTTGCCGGTTCTTTTCCGTTTATGTAGAGTTCCAGGTTACTGAGAAAAAGCGCGTTTCCCCGTTCTTCGTAACGGGGCGTAACCCCCGCGTAGTGTCCGGTCAGGATCAGGTTGTCCATCTTCCAGGCGGGAGAATCATTGCCCAGGGGCTCCGGATCGATTACATCCAGACATGCACCGGCGATGCTTCCCTTTTCAAGGGCTTCGAGCAGTGCGTCCGTATCGACGGTTTTGCCGCGGCCAACGTTTATGAAAACCGATTCCGGATGCATCAGGCTGAACTCCCCGGGACCAAAGAGCCCTTCAGTCTCCGGAGTCAGGGGAAGAATATTCAGCACCACGTCGGCGGTTTTCAGGTATTCCCGGAAGCCTTCCCAGGGAACAACTTCGTCAAAGGGACCAAGACGGTCGAGATGACGCCGTTTTGCGGCAATTACCCGCATGCCGAAGGCCCTGGCGATTGTGGCGCTGCGGCGTCCGATGGCACCGGCCCCCAGGATCAGCATGGTTTTCCCCTCCAGTTCAAAGAGCCGCAGGGAGGGTACCTTTTTCCATTTGTGCTGGCCGCGAAAATCCTGAGAGTACTGCAGTCCCCGGGAAAGGGTCAGGAGCAGGGCAAAAATGTGTTCCGTCATGGCTACCGGATGGATTCCGCTGGCGGTGCTGATCTGAAAGGAGCTCTTCATTATCCGGGGATCTTCCAGCAGATGGTCAACCCCCGCGGTCCAGGCCTGGAACCATTTAAGGGCGGGCATCCTGAGGAGCAGTTCGGTATCTACCTCCCGGAATGCGATCTCCGCATCCGCAAGGTACGGGGAAAGTTCTTTCTCCGTTTTTCCGCAGACGACTTCATATCCTGGCGCAATGGACCGGATCTTATCGATCAGCTGGTCATCCGCCTTCGCCGGATCTGTTCCATAGATTAAATACTTCATTCGATAAACTCCTTGTGTGTAGAATATAGCCCTGCCGCCGGAAAGGGACAAGGCAATCTTCATGTGCGGTAGACGATGTGGGGTTTACCATTTATGGGATTTGTCGTGACCGCCGCTTCAACTCCGTAGACCTCCTCGATCGCCCGGGGGGTCAGAATCTCCCCGGGGGGACCTGAACTGTAGACGGAACCTTCATGCAGCAGCAGTACCATGTCTGCATAACCGAGGGCGAAATTGAGATCATGGAGGATCGTCACCACGGCTATCCCCTTGTCCCGGCACAGATCCTTAAGAAGTCCGAGTATTGCAGTCTGATGTCGAATATCCAGGTGATTGGTCGGTTCATCCAGGGCGAGGATCTGCGGCTCCTGGGTCAGTGCCCGGGCTATCACGACCCGCTGGGCTTCTCCACCGGAGAGTCGGGTAATGTGCTGGTCCCGGAGTTCAAGAACTTCCGCCCGGCGCATGGCTTCATGGGCGATCTCCCTGTCCCCGGCGCTGAGTCGCTGCAGGCGTCCCAGGTGGGGGTACCGTCCCATCAGGACAATGTCCTCAACGGTGTATTCGTAATCCAGGGAGGGATTCTGCGGGACGCTCCCTGCGGCCCTGGCGTATTCCCTGCGGGATAATTCGCGTATTTCCCTGCCGTCCAGCAGAACAGTACCCCTCTGCGGGGTCAGCTGGCGCAGCAGGTTTTTGAGAAAGGTGGTTTTCCCGGAACCGTTGGGACCGATTATGGCGCTAAAGACCCCGGGCTGCACCGAGAGGGAGACATCCCGGAGAACCCGGCGGTTTCCGTAGGAAAAGCTGACTCCGCTGGCATCGAGTTTCCCCTTCATGCCGGTCTCCCCGTCCTGCGGCGCAGCAGATAGAGAAAATAGGGGGCCCCGAAGAGGGCGGTAATAATTCCCACGGGAATCTCCGTCGGTTCAAGAAGGGTCCGTGCCAGGGTATCGCTCACCACGCAGAAAAGGGCTCCGCTGAACATCGCCCAGGGAAGGAGGAGTCTGTGGCGGGGACCTGTGACAATGCGTACGGCGTGGGGAACAATAAGCCCGACAAAGCCGATGATACCGCTTACCATAACCGCTGCGGCACTGATCAGGGTAGCAGTAACAAGAAGAAAAAGGCGTGTTCTTTGAACATGCATTCCCAGGGTGCCTGCGGTATCCTCACCCATGCTCAGAAGATCCAGATCCCGGTTGAAAAGGGAGATCAGGATCGAAGCGGACAGAATAATGGGTCCCGCCAGGAGTATCTGCTCCCAGCCTGCGGCGGAGAAGCTGCCGAAGGTCCAGATTACGATTGATTCCACCTGCTCCCGGTTCAGGTACATCATCAGGGAGATGCCGGCGGAAAGGAGAAAGCTGACGGCGATGCCCGCCAGAAGCAGGCTGATCAGGGACGCATCCCTGAGCCCGCCGGCTACGCCCAGTACCAGCAGGGTTGCGGCCAGGGCACCGAGGAAGGCCGAGGCAGGAACCAGACCGGGCCCTATAAGGGGCAGGGCGGACAGGCCGGAAACCATGGCCATGGTTACCCCGAAAGCGGCTCCCGAGGAGACCCCCAGCACATAGGGATCTGCCATGGGATTGCGGAAAACCCCCTGAAATACCACTCCCCCCGCGGCCAGACCGGTACCGACCAGCAGGGCGAGGATAATCCGGGGAAGACGTATCTGGAGTACAATAAGCTCCATGGTTTCGGGGTAGCTCCAGTTTAAAAAGGGAAAGAGCCGGTTGAGGATAATCCCGCTGGAATCCCTGAAACTCACGCTGGCGGAACCGAAGGAGGCGGAGAGAAGAATGACCATCGCCATTATAATGGGGAGGGTAAAACTGAGGGGACCCGCCAAGGGTTTCCGTGAAGGAGTTTTCATCTGAAGGCCTCGGGATGGATGATTCCCGCCAGGACTTCCAGTCCATCGATCAGACGCGGCCCCTGACGGTCGATCAGGTCCACATCGATCTGAAATACCCTGTCCTCTCTGACGGCCCTCAGGCTGCGGTACCCCGGGCTTGCAGTGAGTCTCTCTCTGAATCCCGGAATATCCGGACAGATTATCAGGTCCGGGTCTCCCTGTATGACCATCTCGACGCTGTAGGCCCATCCTTTCAGATCCTCAGCAATATTACGTGCTCCCGCCATGGTCAGAAGCTGGTGGATAAAGCTGTTTCCCCCGGCGGTGTAGTCTCCGCCGGCTCCGAAATCTATGACATAATAGACCTTCGGCCTCGCCAGACCTGCAGTTTTTTCCTGTACAGCTTCGATTCTCCGGCGCATGTCCGTTTTTATCCTGGAAGCGGCTGCTTCGGCATCCACCAGGCCTGCAAGCTTGTCGATGGTGTAGAAAAGGCCATCGAAACTTTCCGGACCAAAGAGTATCAGTACCGGAACTCCCAGGCGATCGAGCTTGTCGAGGCTCCCCCGCTGAAAATGGGCAGAGGCAATGATCAGATCAGGACGCAGGGATGCGATTTTTTCGATGTTCGGCTCCATCAGACTGCCGGCATCGGGAACATTCTCTACCCCGGGGGGATAATCGCACCAGCTGGATCGCCCCGCCAGCCGGTCTCCTTCTCCCAGAGCAAAGAGGATCTCCGTTATGTTCGGGGCCAGCGAAACGATTCTCTTCGGTTCCCTGGATATGATAACCCTCCGGTCAAAGGAATCGAGAACACTAACAGGAAAACCGTCAGCGGGAGAATCGTCGGGCAGAGGCTTCTCGGATGCACCCCCTGCGATCAGGAAGGGAGATACTAAAAATAAAGCCGCAAGAACCAGTGCCGGTCTGAACGGCCAGGATTTGAATAATCTGCAGGAATGCAAGTATCGAGCTCCTTGCCCGTGGTTGTGCGGGCGGGCCGCAAAAGCAGCGGGCCGTGACTCGCTACCTTTTATACACCGGGGTATTATCCGGGGTCAAGGCAGCTTTTTCTTTCTATTTTTTAATCCTCAGGGTAGAATATCGCCTATGAATAAACCAGGTGTAATAAAACAGGTCCTGCAGATGTATACTGCATCCAATGGTCCAATGCTGGCAAAAGGACTTACCTATAATCTTCTTCTTGGGCTGCTTCCCTTTTTATTTCTGGTTTTCTGGTCTGCAGCAGTTCTGGTCGATGTGGTTCCTGGGTTACTTGAACTGCTGGAGCTTGAACTGATTGATGTTCTTCCTGCACAGATCGGTCAAATAGTACGTAATCAGATTTCCTACCTGGGTAGGTCGAAGGGGGCGCTTGGAATCCTTACTGTTGGGATCTTTTCTGTGACAGTCTTTCTCCTTTTCGAATCCCTTGGCAGGATTATCCGGATTTTGCATGGCAGACCACGTTATCGCTGGTTCAGCAGACACCTGATCTCCCTCGGGATGGTTTTCGGAACGCTGCTTTTTATCTATATTTCTGCAGTTCTATCGCTGGGAGTCAAGACAGTCCATCATTTGCTTGATTTTGCCGGTGAGTTTCCGCCTTTTGGAACAACCCTGCTGGTCATTATTCTACCGGCCCTGTTCTTCGCTTTGAGTCAGATCATCTATGCGGGCCGACGTTTGAATCTGCTTTCTCTTATTCCTGTTTCCCTGATATCCTCCGGGCTTTGGTATGCGACTGCCCTGGGGAGCAACACTCTTATCCGGTATGCCGGAAGAAGATTCATTATATACGGCGCTATGGCAGGAGCAGTGAGTTATGCAGTCTTTCTGAGAATCCTGGCGGAGATTGTAGTCTTTGCTACTCTTATCGTTCGCTTTACTTCTTTCGGAAAAGGGGATGATCGTGAATCGGCAGGTGACATGTCAGGATGGGTTCCGCACTGGGAGGAGACAGACAGCTCAGTATCTGAAGAACCTGAGACAAGGACAGTTCAGGATGGCGGAATCAACAGCGAGAGTGCAGAATAAAAAAAGACCGCCTGACGTATGAATGCAGGCGGCCCCCGATGGAAGAAGCTGAAATGTCCTCGTAAGTTACTCCATTCTCATTGTATGCTAGGACGCATAAGAAATCCAATAAAAAAAGTGAAATATCCGCAGATTTAGCGTAAAATCCCGTTATCGGGTCAATCTGACCTGGACTGAAAGGCCTGGCTCGGCTATCAGTCCACTTTCGGGGCTTTTCTGCGAACGGTAAACTCCCTCCTGGGAGACACAGGAACCGCCTCTGTCTTGCGGTATGCCATGCGATGGAACTCCTCCTGGGCCCGCAGGGGCTCTTCCCCGGATTCCGGTTCGAGCCGGCGATAAGTTCCGTCGGGCATCAGCCGGTGGCTCTTCATGTTCGAGTTGAAATAGACTGTCATTACCTCCGAGAGTCGCCGCTTATGGTACTCCTGCATTACCGGAAACATCAGTTCCACCCTGCGTTCCAGGTTTCGGGGCATCCAGTCGGCACTGGAGAGGTAATACTCGTCGTTTCCGCCGTTCTGGAAGTGGAACAGCCGTGTATGCTCCAGGTAGCGGTCGATGATGGATACCACGGTGATGTTCTCGCTCATGTTCTTTATGCCCGGAATCAGCATGCAGATACCCCGCACATTCAGCTCTATTCTGACTCCCTCCTGGGAAGCCTTGTAGAGGGCCTTGATGATATCCGAATCCGCCAGGGAGTTCATCTTTGCACGTATGAGTCCCGGGGAATCCTTGCTGGATCTGGAAGTCTCCCGTTCAATCAGGCTCAGAAGCCTCCGTTTCAGGGTAATGGGAGCCATAACAAGCTGCCGCAGCTCCGGTATGTTCGAGTAGCCGGTTATGGCGTTAAAAACCAGGGCGATATCCTGACTGATCTCCTCATTGGAGCTTAAAAGACCGATATCGGTATAGAGTTTCGCCGTCGAGTCGTTATAGTTACCGGTACCCAGGTGCACGTAACGGCGGATGCGGTCCTCTTCGCGGCGGACGATCATGAGGGCTTTAGCGTGGATTTTCAGGTGGGCGATACCGTAGACCACTATGACTCCGGCCCGTTCCAGCTCCTCCGCCCAGCGGATGTTGCGTTCTTCATCGAAGCGGGCCTTGAGTTCCACCACTGCAGTCACGTGTTTGCCGTTGGCTGCGGCTTCCTTCAAGGATTTCACAATGGGGGAGGATCCGGAAGTGCGGTACAGGGTCATCTTGATAGAGAGCACCCTGGGGTCCTGGCTTGCCATCTGCAGCAGCTGAATCAGTATATCGAAACTTTCATAGGGGTGATGGAGCAGGATGTCCCGGTCCTGCAGGGCTTCCCACAGGTTTTCGTCTTCATCGATTTCCGCAGGCCGGTAGCTCTGCCATTCCGGATCATGAAGTCTCTTGTCAGCAGGAGTAACGGCCAGGTTCATCAGGCTCTTGAGGTCCACCGGGCCGTCGATTGAGTAAATATCCCTGGTGTCGATATCCAGCTTCTCGATAATCAGGTTCCTCAGCTTATCCGAACGGGTACTGATCTCGAGGCGTACGACCCGGCTTGTGCGGCGGCTCTGGATGATCTCTTCCATGGCCTCGACAAAGTCCTCGTCCCGCTGTTCATCCACTCCCATATCGGCGTCCCGGGTCAGCCGAAAAATGGCGGCCTCAGAAATCTCATACCCCGGGAAGAGGTTCTCCGCCATATGAAGGATAATGTCGTCAAGGAGGGTGAAGATCTTGCCGGAGCCTGGATCAGGAATGAATATAACCCGCTGCTGGGACTCCGGTATCTGCACCAGGGCGTACTTTTCCTCCGCTTCTCCCGGGCGCTTGAGGGAAAAGAGGATGTGAAGGCGCAGTCCGCAGATAAAAGGAAAGGATTCCTCCCCGGTAATCCTGACGGGACTGATTACGGGAAAAATCTCCTCGTTAAACAGATCTCCTATGGCCCGTATCTGCTGCTGGTTCCACTCTTCCGGAGGGGCGTAGGTGACCCCTGCTTTTTTCAGGGACGGAATAAGCTCGTTTTTCAGACATGAATACTGCTGTTCCGTTATTGAACGGACCCTGCGGTCAATTTCCTCCAGCTGTTCAGAGGGGCTCAGCCCGGATGGGCAGGTTATTGCGTCTCCGTGGCGCACTGCCCGTTTCAGGGTGGCGACCCTGACCATAAAGAATTCGTCAAAGTTCGAACTTGTAATGGCCAGGAATTTCATCCGTTCCAGCAGAGGAACCGACTGATCGAGACCTTCGGAGAGTACTCTGCGATTGAATTCCAGCCAGCTCAGATCCCTGTTGAAAAACCTGTATCTGGGAGATTGTTTTGTGCTGCTCATCTGTGCCGTTCCTTATTCCTGAATATCCGCATTATGTGCTGTAATCCTATCGCAGTATTACCTTCAAACCAAAGACCTCTTCAAAAAGATCCTTCTTTTCTGCAATTCCTGCCCGTTCGACGGCTATATCCCCGGTGGCGTTGCAGTTGATGATCAGGCGGTTTTCGTCCCTCTCAAGGCGGATACTCTTTATTCTGTCGTTATGTCCCCTGTCCAGGGCATCGGCAATCCTGAGGATAGCCGCCAGTTTGAGTACCCGGAGTCTCTCCTTTCGGGGGAGCCGGTTGTAACTTTCATTCGACGGATTGGGGGCCCGTTTCCGATGGAAGCGGACGACGTTGGATATTATCTGGATGTCTTCCCGGGTCAGACCGAATATATCCGAGTTTTCCACCAGATACTGACCGTGCTTGTGATGTCCCGCAGTACGAATATAGGTACCCACATCGTGGAGGATTCCGGAAACCTCGAGAAGCAGCCGGCCCTCGGGTTTCAGCTGGAAGTCCTTTTTCAGGTCATCGAATATTCTGAGGGCCATTCGGGTAACCTGGCGGGCATGTTTTTCATCATAATGGTATTTGCGACCCAGGCTTACCGCCGAGGCCTTTATCTGATCGACGAATTTCTCCCTGACAACATGTCCCTGATGAAGGGTGTAGCTCAGGAGGGCTCCTTCCCGGATGCTGATGGATGGAACAATCAGCTCCTCTGCGGCAGTAGCCTCCAGGAATTCACTGTAGAGAATCAGGCCGGGGATAAGCAGTTCTGCTGTGGCGTAGGGGATCTGAAGAGAATCCATGATCTCTTCTATGCTCAGGGCGGAAATCCGGTCTACGAAACGGTTGAAATCCGCCTTCTGCACGATGGTGTAGTACTCATATTTCTGTTCGCCGATCTGGCTGGCAGCCACCCGGGCATCTCCACCCACTGCAACGAAATGCTTGATCCGCTTGAGTTCAAACTCCCTGTCCAGATGGTCTTTGAGGGTCTGCACGCTTTCGGCAATGTACCGGGCCATGTTTTCCCTGTGCCCCAGGGATGTTATGACCTGCTGCTGTGTTCGTACGGTCCCGATTTTCAGGGAATGGGCGGCCACCATATGGTTTCGCTGAAGCAGCATCAGTTCGGTGCTGCCGCCGCCGACTTCCATGATAAGCGAGTTGGAGCGGCTGATCTGTGCGCTTATGGGGGCAAGGGCGTATTGAACGGCGATATAGGTGAGTCTGTTCTCCTCTATGCCGTCGGCGATGGTAATCATTATGCCTGTCTGGATCGCCACCCGGTCGATAAAGGTGTCCCGGTTGGATGCTTCCCTCACCGCCGAGGTGGCGATTGCTTTGACATCCTCAGGAGCTATACTCCACCCCTTGAGGATTTCCACAAAGCCTTTGAGAATAGCTACGGCCTGGCGGAGGCTTTTTGTGCCTATACGGCCGGTGGTAAAGGCATCACGACCGAGGGGGATGGATTTTCCCGCGGATTCCACGATCCGCCAGTTGTGGTGCTCATCGATTTCCGCGATCAGCATTCGGATTGCGGTGGATCCGATGTCGATGACAGCCATCAGACGGTAATTCATCTTTCCTTGAACTCCAAAGCGGCCAGGGCAGCGGATCCGACCAGCGCAGCATCGTCGCCCAGTTCCGCGGCCATGACCCGAACATCTTCGATCAGCCCCGGAAGGCTGTGGGCCCGCAGGGATTTTACTGTCTGCTTGATAAAAGGTGCTCCAAGCTTTTCTACAAGTCCTCCGCCAAGAATGATGGCTTCCGGGTTCAGGAGATTCACGCAGTTTGCCAGCCCGATGCCAAGGTACTGGGCTCCCCGTTTTATCAGGTCCCTGGTTACGGGATCCCGCTTCCTGAGGGCTTTTGCAAAAACCCCGCTCTTGTAGCCGCTGATATCCGTGCCGGCCAGACCCAACAGTACCGGTGCTTTGCCGCTGGCGGCAAGGGAAACCGCGTCCTTGGCAAGGGAGAGCCGTGAAGCCAGGGATTCAAGACAGCCCTGCTGGCCGCAGCCGCACAGGGGGCCGTCGGTCTGAAGGATCATATGCCCCACTTCCCCTGCGTTTCCGTTGGCCCCGCGGTACATCTGCCCGTTGATAATGAGTCCGCCGCCGATGCCTGTTCCCAGGAAAACACCCATCAGATTCCGGAAACCCCTGCCGGCACCCTTGATAAACTCGCCAAAAGTACCGGCATTGACGTCGTTGTCCAGGCAGACGGGTAGTCCCGTCTCCTCTTCAATATAGCTCTGAAGGGGAATATTCTCAAAACCCAGGTTCGGCGTATTTATCACGATGCCTGCTTCCCTGTCCAGAGTGCCCGGAGCGGCAAGCCCAATTCCCCGTATATCGGAGCGGGGGACTCCGCTGGTCAGAATTACCTCTTCGATAGCGGCGGCAATCCTCTTGAGTACCGCTCCGTTTCCTTCCTGAGGCTCCGTGCGCTTTTTTACCCTGCTGAGAATTGCATAGTTTTCATCCAGCAGGGAGGCTATCATTTTGGTTCCTCCCAAATCGAATCCGATCCAGTATGCAGCACCCATTAATAGCCTCCCGAAATACTTATCAGAGTCCCGCTACGGCCTCAACGGCTTCTTTGGTAAGAGCGGTTATCTTGTCGAACTCCCCGGCACTGATCAGGTCCGAGGGCACCATCCAGCTTCCGCCGCAGGCAAGAACCCGGGGAAAAGCCAGGTAGGTACCGATGTTCTTTGCGTTGACTCCTCCGGTGGGCATGAACAGAATGTCGCCGTAGGGAGCGGCCATGGCTTTCAGCATCGCAAGACCGCCGGAAGCTTCCGCGGGAAAGAACTTGACAGCCGGCAGTCCCCGTTCAAGAGCCATCTCGATTCCCGTGGGATTGTTTATTCCTGCAAAAATCGGCATGTCCATGGCAAGACAGTGGTCCACCACCCGCGGGTTGAATCCCGGGGAGACCATGAACTTTGCCCCGGCTTTTTTGGCCGCGTCCGCCTGCTCCGGAGTCAGAACGGTTCCGGCTCCCACCAGCAGCTCGGGGACCTCTTTGGTCAGCAGTCCGATGGCCTCTGCCGCGGCACTGGTTCGGAAGGTAATCTCCGCGCAGGGGAGTCCTCCGGCGATCAGGGCCTTTCCAAGAGGAACTGCCTGTTTTGCATCCTCGATTTTAACCACCGGGACCACCTTGATTTTTTTTAATGTCTGAATCATGGAAGAATAGGTTTGTGCGAGTTCCTGTTTCATAACTCTTACTCCTTGGTTGTTGGGGTTGATGAGCTGTACTCATCATGATTATAAAATCCGAGACGGCGGGAAATGCCGTCAACGCATTCAATCAGGGGAGGCAGAAGCTCAGCTTCGGGCCGGAGGGCCGAAAGGTACGGAATGCTGACGGCGGCGACAATTCCGCCGAAGGAGTCCCGCACCGGTGCGGCAATACCGCTGATACCGATGGTCTCCTCCTGCCGGTCTCTGGCGAGGCCTTCGGCACGGATCGCTTCGATCTCTTTCCTGAGCATATCCCGGTCGGTAACGGAGTTTACCGTGTATTCTTCGAGCTCCTGTTCAAGATACTCATCGATCTCTTCATCGGGAAGGGACGAGAGCAGCAGCTTTGCAGCAGCCCCTATGTGGGGAGGGAAAACGGTACCGGACTCCACGGTTATCTTCATGATCCTTGGACTGAGAACCGTATTGATCACGTAGACCTTCTTGTGGCGGATGACGCTGAGTTTTACTGTTTCCCGTGTTCTGGATGAGAGCTCTTCCAGGTAGGGGGTTGTTATCCGGTTAAGGTTCAGCCGGCGTTCGGCTGCCCGGGAGAGGGACAGAAGCTTTGGCCCGAGAAAAAAGCGGCCGCTGTGGTGGTCTTGTTCGATATAGTCGAGTTCGCTTAAGGAGATGAGCAGCCGGTGAGTGGTTGATTTGGGTATTCCAAGTATGGTGCTGGTCTCCTTAAGGGTCGCGCCTTCGGGATGCTGCATGAGAAAAGAGAAGATCATGTCCGCCTTTTCTATCGCCGGTACCATACGTGATACCCATTGTAGTCCTATTCCGTGGCGAGGTCAATTGTTCCCTATAAGGTACGCTGTTCCTTATCTGGGACTGTTCTGTTTTTCCATCCGTGAGACGGCGGAGCTGAAGGCATCAAGAAAGGCGGTGATTCCCGGAGGATTATTGCCTCCTCCCTGCCAGAAGGGAGGCCGCCCGCCGCCTTTGCCGTCGAGGAGGGGCATCAGGGTTTCCTTAAGTTCGTCGAAAAGCCCGGGGCGGGAATCGGGGGCGGCGATGATCCATTTAACCCCGTCCCCGGACCTGGCGGCCAGGGCAAGAAAGACGGGGCCGATTGTGCGGATTCCGTCGGCTATCTCCCGGATCTGGCCTGCGTCAGCTTCCGGAAGTTCCGCTGTCACAATCCTGCCGCCGTGCACCGGTATGCCCCTTTCGTAGATCTCGGCGGCGATACAGCTGTTCAATCGTCGCAGCACCGCGGTGCAGAATCTGTCCCGATCGGCGTTTTTCTCGAGATACTCATCCAGCTTCGGCAGAACCTCCGCCTGGGGTGCCGAGAGAAGATCAACCATGCGGGAGGCGATTCTGCTTTTTTCCCGGTAGTCCGCCATGGCGGCATCCCCGATTACGAACATAAGCCGGCTGTTGCCCCTGACGCTCTCCGTGGCAACATGTTTGACCAGCCGTATCTCCCCGGTACGCCGCAGATGCACCCCGCCGCAGCCGACCTGATCGGCGTCGTCGATTTCGACGATACGGATATTTCTGTCCGTTTTCAGGGAGCGGCGTAGCTCGATTTCTTCAAGCTGGTCCTGGTCGATGAATCGGGCCTTTACCTCCCGGTTTTCGCAGATGATCCGGTTTACCTCGTCCTCAACCTGGATTATCTCGAAGGGAGTGATATCTGTCCCCTCTATTTCGATGGAACTGCAGGAATCACCAAGATGCACCGAACGGGTGGGGTAGCCGCAATGGCGATGCAGGACGGCGGAAATCAGGTGCTGGCCCGTATGCTGCTGCATATAGTGGCGCCGGTGCATCGGCTCGATTCGGCCGAAAACCTCCTGTGTTCCCTCATCCAGGGGTGCGGAAAGGAGGTGAACCACCTCATCGTTCTCCAGGAGGACCTCCTCCACCTCCCGGTCGTTCAGGGTCCCCCTGTCGGAGGGCTGACCGCCTCCGGCGGGGTAGAAACAGCTTGCCTCCAGTATGACCTGCCAGCGGGGCCCCTTCTTCGTATCGATCCTCCGGGAACTGACGAGGCGGCTGGTAAATTCCGTCTGATACTGATCCAGATAATAGAGTTTCTCCGTCATCCCCGTACCATTCCCATGGCAGCCCGGATGCCCGATGCCCAGGCTGCGGTTATCCCCCGGCTGGTGCCGGCGCCGTCTCCGGCAAAGTAGACTCTCTCTTTTACCTGAAAATTCTCATCCCGGAACTTCGGTTTGTTGGCGTAGAGCTTGATTTCCGGATAGTACATTACGGTGCTGGGATGGAGCAGCCCGGGAACTATGGTGTCCAGCAGTTTCATGGATTTCCAGATGCCCCTGAGGATTTTCGCCGGCATGGAAAGGCTGATGTCCCCGGGGGTGCAGCTTTTCAGGGTCGGCTCGAAGTCGTACAGGTCCCCGGTAAAGGAGTCTCTCTTGGAGCGCTTGCCCAGGCGGAAGTCTCCGACCCGCTGCATGATCGGGTGTCCTCCCCCCATGAGCATTGCCTGCAGTCCCAGCCCCTCGGCGAAGGCCTGTCCCGAAGCGACGGGTTCGGTCAGTTCGATGGTTTTGAGCATGGCAAAGTTGACCAGACCGTTCTCCCTGCCCCGGCTTTTTGAATAGGCGTGGCCGTTGA
The DNA here is from genome assembly GCF_002087085.1 of Marispirochaeta aestuarii. Classification (NCBI taxonomy): domain Bacteria; kingdom Pseudomonadati; phylum Spirochaetota; class Spirochaetia; order Spirochaetales; family Spirochaetaceae; genus Marispirochaeta; species Marispirochaeta aestuarii. Next base: position 19,771 of record NZ_MWQY01000029.1, read on the forward strand.
CGCTGTAGTAGATATCGCCGTTGTGGGTAGTGTATTTTTCCTGAACCACGTGGGCGTTGCCGGAGTTTGTGCAGAAGGTGCGCACCTGCCCGGGAAAGAGGAACTTGGGATCATAGTAATCCTGTACTATGGGAAAACGCTCCTGCCGGGTCTCGATCCGGATGCCGATGTCCACCACATGATCGACGTAGCTTACATCCAGGGAGTCCATAACGCGCTGCAGGAACTTGAAACCCCGCCTGCCGGGGGCGATCAGGATTCTGCCGTAGCCGATCTCCCGCTTTGTCGTGCGGATACTGGAGCTTGCTTCATCCAGACTGAGCATCTCCTCTCCCAGGGCAAAGTCCACCCCTTTTTCGGCGAGTTCCGCTGTCAGTTCCTTTATAAGCTGCAGGCCCCCGTCGGTTCCCAGGTGGGTCTGCTCGATCTCCAGCAGCTGGACCCCCAGGCGCTCGGCCCGCTTTGCATAGATACCCAGGTTCGTTTTCGCCAGAATGGCCGGGGCCAGCTTCCTGCGGACCAGATCGAGGTACTCCTCCGCCTGTTCCCGGTTCCAGTTCTCCGTGGGAAAACCGATGGGATAGGTGAAGTTCATCTTGCAGTCGTTCCTGAGCCCCCCGGTGGAGTAATTCTCCATGTCCAGGATCAGTATCCGGGGAGAATCCGCGGCCTCGAGGAGGTAAAAGGCCGCCCCCAGCCCCGCGGGACCCGAGCCGACGACGATGTAGTCGTAGTGTTCCTTTGTGTTTTGCATGCCGGAATAGAATGCTATCAACTTACGCAGGCTGGTTCAAGGGCGCATTCCCGAGACCACCGTTTTTAAAAAGCCCCGGCCGCCCAAGCTGAACTGCCGGGGCGATCCCTCTAATCAGGCAGGGTCGGTCCCGCACCTATTACGAAGGTTCCCTCGAAGTAGAGTCGTCTGGTGCGGGCCGATTCGGCCAGGAATCCCTCCATTCCGAGCTGTTTCAGCCGGCAGAGGTTATAGACCTTCAGGTTGTGGGGGGTACGCTCCGCACCCTGCTTCATCGGCTGGAGCCGTCGGCAGGGGAATTCACTGCACTGGTGGCAGAAGTCTAGCCCCTTCTCCCTGACGCAGGCCAGGGTCCGGCAATCCTTGAGAATCGGGCAGCCCCCCTGTTCCCTGCAGCCTCTGCACTGCACCTCCTCGATGCTCTTTCCCGTCATTTTGGCCACCCGCTCCCAGACCTCCCGTCGCCCGTTTTCCGCGAACAATTCGCAGTTGACGCAGTCGATACCGCAGGGGGCTACCATATTGAGTTCCATGACTATCTCCTTCATTCGTGATTGTGTCTTCAGGTATATTGGTGTCAACGGAAGGAGTGATGTGACAGCAGAGGCTGATTTTTTTCAAGGACATTGATAATCATGAGATAAGCACGAGCACGACGGGAACTGTTATGATACTAAGTGCGGTTGTAACAAAAGTGGCGGCTGATACCAGCCCTGGTTCCGTACCATATCGTTCTGCTAATAAAGCGGGGGTGATCCCTGTTGGAGAGGCTGAAATCAGAAACAGCACTTGTGTAGACAAGCTTTCTGCACCAAATATGCTTATTGCTAATACCAGTCCAACCACCGGATATGACAGTAACCGCAGGGCACTGGCAGTAATGAGAAAACGATAATCAGAAACAATTTTTATTCTCGCTAATTGTATCCCCAGGATTATCAATAAAGTTGGTACCGATGCCTGTCCCAAAAGATGAATTGGACGTAAAATTGGTACAGGAATTGTGATTGCGGTCCATTTGATGAAAACTGCCAGTAGAACAGCAATAAAGCCGGGAAAACTGAGTATAGTTTTTATGGATTTTATGACTGACCTGCTATTGTGGGATGCAAAATATACACCAGCACTGTTGATCAATAGCACTTGAAACATAGCAAAGACAATAGCGCGTTCAAATCCTGCTTGTTCGAACGCAAAAAGGACCATGGGGAGTCCGTAATTCCCACTATTGGGAAAACAACTGCTGAGAAATAAAGCGTTTCGTTTTTGCCGTGTAAATCTCAACACTTTTGACACGAGGTAGGCAAGTGCTGTCGAAATCAAGAACAGAAGGATGGAGAATAAAAAGATAGGTCCAAAATCTGATATCTGTAATTCTGCATTCAGAATCGAAGAAAAGAAGAGACATGGCGTAAACACATATAAAGTCATCCTTGCTGGCATTTCCAGCGAGAAATCGATTCGTTTACCGAATACCCAGCCGATTGCAGCTATAAAAAAAATGGGGATAACAGTGTTAACTATTAAAATCATATAGTCGGCCCGTTTCCTGATTGTCCTCGACAGAAGCCTAATCATAATAGTGAAACGTTTCAAGAGAGATGCTGTTTATTTATATCCTTTTTATGATACAATCTTATCGAGAGAAAGAAACTAATGAATGGAAACGGAAAACGAGATAGTTTGACCCTTAAAGATATTGCGCATCTGGCAGGAGTGTCTGTAGGAACGGCTTCAAAGGTGATCAATGGAGTAGGAAATGTCAGCCTTGAACGGCGTATACGAGTTGAAGCTGTTATTGAAAAACTCGGTTATCGTCCCAGCGCTCTCGCTCGAAGTATCAAGAGACGCAAGACAATGGTTATCGGGCTGATTATCCCGAAAATCAAGAATGCCTTTTACATCCAGATAATCGACGCAATAGAAAAGCTGGTCCAGAAAAAGGGATATACACTTTTTTTGGGAAACTCTGACGAGAACCTGTCGACTGAAATCGGGTATTTGCAAACTTTTGCTGCCTTGCGTGTAGATGGATTGATATTAGCCTCTGCCGGGCGCATAGATCCCGGCAAAATAATGAGAGAATTAGATACATTCAAGTCAATGTCGATTCCGGTAGTTTCAATTGTACGTCAGCTTGATGGTTCCCAGCTTGATACGGTTCTTCTGGACAACGTCCAGGGAGCCTATGAGGCTACAAAACATGTACTTGAGATGGGGCATCGTCGAATAGCAATTATATCAAGTCCGGAGCATACCTCCGCCAGCCGGGAGCGTATTGAAGGATATTCTCGTGCTCTCGAAGAGTACAAGCTTCCCTATACAAGAGATATGATAAAAGTAAGCGAAGCCATTCCGGAAAGTGGATATCGGATTACCAAAGAGATTATCGGTATGAGAAATCCCCCAACGGCTCTTTTCGTTGCAAGTAACTATCCGCTTATTGGCAGCTTACAAGCTCTTCGTGATACCGGTCGGACAATACCGGATGATATCTCTCTCATCTGTTTTGACGATCCCGAGTGGAGTCCCTACATAGATCCTCCTTTAACCGCAGTTCATCCCAACACAGATGAGCTGTGTACTGCAGCAGTCAATACTTTGATGGAGAGAATCAATGGCGACTCTTCCGGCCAGCCGGTTTCTGTTCGAATACCGACGCAGCTGATTGTTCGGAAATCTGTTCGGCGGATGTAATTTATAGCAAATAAAAATTTGACAAATAAGAGAACATACTGTAAAATCAGAATGAAACGTTTCATTATCTACTGTGCAAGGTAGCCTGGTGTTTACGGGGATTTACCTCGTGCGGTAGAAAGCGCACTTCTTCAAGGAGGATAGTAAATGAGAGTGAGCAGAGTAGTTCTTTTATTTTTCCTGATCATAGGTTCTGTCGGAATCGCATTTGCTGCCGGGAACCAGGATACGGCAGGTTCTGTCTCTGGTGATGCCCCAAAGGAAATGGTTGTTGCTACATTCCATAGCAAAAAAGGAACTCCATCGGTAGATGGACTTTTTAAGTTCAAAGAGATTCTGGAACAAAAAACAGACAAAATCGATGTTCAGGTTTTCTTCGGAGGTACTATGGGGGGAGAGCGAGAGTTGGTAGAGCAAGTCAAGCTTGGTACTGTTCATATGTGCATCGAAGGATGGGGAACAAAAGGTACCTACCTCAAAAAAGTTATTCCATGGGGAGTACCGTATCTTTTTTCTTCGTCTGAAGAAATTACTGCGACCATTCAAGGAAAAATTGGACAGGAGGTGTCAAGAATATTCGAGAATAACGGAATGGTCTGGGCTGGAGAATACTTTCGCGGCAATCGGCAACTGACCAGCAATATGATGGTTCGAAGCCCTGAGGACCTTAAAGGCCTGAAGCTCCGACTTCCTGAGAATCCTGACTGGATCGTTGTCTGGAAGGAGTTTGGATCACTTCCTACACCCATTCCTTCTCCGGAGGTGTTTGCTGCACTCCAGACAGGTGTAGTAGACGCACAGGAAAATCCGATCTCGTCGAACTATGACAAGCGTTTATGGGAAGTACAAAAATATACAATACTTACCAACCACATCGTTGATCTGGAAGGATATGTTCTAAGCAAGCAATACCTGGACGGACTTTCGCCAGATCTGCGTCAGATAGTTCTCGATTCTGCCAAAGAAGCACTGGAATGGGCGACGGAGACCTCGTTCTCAAATGAAGATACTTTAAAGGCGGATATGGAATCCAAAGGTATGGAGTTTGTGAAGGTTGACTTGAAGCCGTTTCAAGAGACGGCCTTGAGTACAATGCCTCACTTCCAGGAGACCTGGGAGCCATGGGTCATCGATGAGGTGAGAAAGGTTGTAGGCAAATAACATTCACTAGGCAGCCCCTACAGCGGGGCTGCTGCTAAACCTGAATTTCCCTGGAGGTTTTGTGTCTTCTCTTCTTGAAAAAATAGGCAAGGTGGGTGAAGTTCTTGCCGCATGGCTGTTAGCAGCTGTTACAGTTATTGTAGCTTTACAGGTTCTCTTCCGGTATGTTCTTGGCATCATTGCACCATGGACCGAAGAGCTCGCCCGTTACACCGCTGTGTGGATGGTTTATCTTGGTATTATAGTCGCAACAGTAAGGAAGGATCATATCAAGGTCACTGTACTCGTCAACCGCTTTCCTGCGGCCGGAAGGATCAGTGCTGAATTTCTGGCAATTTTTGTTGCTTTTTTTGTCAGCCTTATCGTCTTTATCGGCAGTATTCGACTTATTGCGAACAACTGGCAACAAATGGCGGTTACCATACCGGTAAGTGTAACTGTTCTCTATATCCCCCTCATTATCTTTTCTTCGCTATCAATGCTGGTACTGATCGGGCGGACAGTGGAAATAGTAAAAGGGAGCGCTCGATGAGTATTATTCTGATCTTTACCGGGTTATTGTTAAGTTTTCTGATTCTTGGTGTACCTGTAGCATTTTCGATTGCAGCGACTTCGATTGTATCATTAATCATAAAGCTGGGACTCCCTAACCTTTCGTTCGGGATGATAGCGCAAATGCTGATTTACGGAATAAACAATTTCCCGTTGCTGGCAGTTCCACTCTTCCTCCTCGCCGGAACTATCATGAACTCAGGAGGTATAAGCCGTCGTATATTTGATTTTGCCCAACGCATTGTAGGGAGTTCTCGAGGAGGATTGGCTCATGTCAATATTATTGCCAGTCTGATTTTTTCGGGGATGTCCGGTGCGGCTGCCGCCGATGTAGCCGGCCTGGGACCAATCGAATTGAAAGCAATGAAGGATGCAGGTTATGACGACGACTTCAGCTGTGCTGTTACAGGAGCCTCATCGACAATAGGGCCGATTATTCCACCAAGCGTTCCGATGGTTCTTTACGGGGTGCTTGCTTCGGTGTCTGTCTCCAAGCTTTTTATCGGAGGGATTATTCCCGGATTGCTTCTTGCAGTAACCCTGATGGTATTGAGTGCAGTGATCTCGGCAATAAAAGGTTACCCTCGCGGCGAAGCATGGAATGCGATGAAGATACTTTCGTCTTTGAAAGGGGCATTTTTCGCTTTGCTGACTCCGCTCATCATTATAGGAGGGATTTGGACCGGTGTTTTTACTCCCACTGAAGCTGCCGCGGTTACAGTAGTCTATTCGGTTCTGCTTGGACTTTTCTATCAGGAAAGTTCCTGGCAAGAACTGTTTGAGAACCTAAAGCATGCGGCTGTGACAGCATCTGCCATCATGTTTATTCTGGCGGCTGCAACGATCTATAATGCCGCTTTAGCACGGACACAGATGCCGGAGATGGTTATCAGAGCAGTCTCCGCGGTAAGTGAGAATCCATTTGTCGTGTTGATAATCTTGCAGTTTGTACTCTTTATTGCCGGTTGTTTCATGTCGACCGCGGAGACCATCACCCTTTTTACTCCGCTCTTTATACCGATGCTTGAACAATTCGGTATAGACCCGCTTCATTTTGGTGTTGTCATGGTTCTGAACCTCATGTTAGGGCAACTGACGCCGCCTTTCGGTATTGTTCTGTTTGTTCTATCCCGGGTAGGAAATCTTGATATGGCCAGACTCGTCAAAGCGTGTCTACCTTTTTACATTCCGATACTCGTTGTTTTAATAGCGCTTATTTTATTTCCACCTCTGGTCACCTATCTGCCGAATTTGGTATTCGGAAACTGGTAGCTCTCAGGTGAAAATATAAGAATATAACATCAGAAGGAGAAATACAAATGAAGGAAAAAGAACTTTTCGCATATCAGAAGGATATGAAGTATGTCGTAAACAAAACCAATGGACGGCACTCCACGCTTATCGTGACTAAAGACGATATGGGTGCGGAGAATTTCATCGTAGGAACCCACACAATGGATCCCGGTGGCGGAGCACCTGTTCATACTCATGAAAAAGAAAGTGAGGCAATGTATTTCTACGAAGGGACTGGAATCGCAATTATCGGAGATAAGGAGTATCAGATAACCAAAGATTCTGTAATGTTGGCACCTCCGGGGATTCCTCATGCTATCAGGAATACAGGGAATGGTCCACTTCGCTTTGTTTTTATTTACAATCCTCCGCTTCCGGAACATGTAAGCCGTGAGGAGTACTACAAACGGGCAAAAGACAAGATCTGAGTAGTTTCGGGCCTCGGTTGCTTCCCGAGGCCCTCTTTTTAAAGTAGATATAAGGCGACTAATGATATGAATCACAATTATGATAAGACTTTGCTCGGTATCAGCAGCTATGCTTACCGGTGGGCTTTTGGCTTCGGAGAATTTGTTCCGGATCGTGTGATGCAACCGGAGGACTTGCTCGAACGAGCATACAACTACGGACTGCAATCTGTGCAGCTTTGTGACAACATACCCTTTCTTTGTTATGACGACTCCCGGATACACTCTCTGCATGATCTTGCTTCCGGCTACGGAATCAGTGTTGAAACCGGGATCCGTGGCACTGAACCTGGTATCCTGCGACGAGCGTTAAACATTTCTCAGGGGTTAGGAGCCAAACTGCTTCGTATTGTCGTAGAAGTGGATCGGAAGAGTGATCTTCAGTCACAACTTCGCTCACATGCAGATCGTATTCGTGAAGCATCCAAGGAGGCGAAAGAGAAGGAGATTATTCTCGCCATAGAGAACCATGCTACGATGAGTTCACGTGATATGAATTTCCTGATCGACACAGTAGATCATGAAAACTGTGGTGTCTGTCTTGATACAATGAACTCTGTACTACTGCTGGAAAAACCGGAAGAGACCGTGGCTTCATTACTACCCCACGTTGTCTCTGTTCATTTCAAAGACTTTAAAATAGTAAAGGAACCTGACTGTTATCGTGTAGTGGGCACGTGCCTTGGAGCGGGTGAAATTGATTTTCCAAGACTGTTAGATGGGATTCTTCGATCCGTCACTCCCTATTCAATTCATGTAGAGCTTTACATTCCCAGCCATAGTACCCAAACCCGTACACTCCAAATAGAGGAGGATTGTGTTGCCTCCAGCGTTGAATACCTTAAGAGTCTTTTATAGAGCTGCTTCACTGCATCATTTTCCACGATGATAAAAACATGTTTTTAAATGTTCATATAAGAAAGTTGTAAAGAGATCAGACTGTAAACTATTAATGGATCTCTTTAATATTCAATCCCGGGAGCTAATTGAGGGGAAAATGAATTGTATACTCAAAACCCGCAGAACTGTCAACTCGTATTTTTCCCTCTCTATATTTTACTATCTCCGTGATAATCTGTAGCCCTGTATGCATTGGAAGGTCCTTAATCTTATCCACGCTTTCCATACCGGCTCCGTTATCCCGATAGATTATCGATAATTGTTTATTTACTACATGCACCTCAACATTGATTAGGAGATTTTGTCCTTTTGGTTTTGCATGTTTTATCGAATTATTGACGAATTCAACAATAATCAATCCTACTTCAAGGGCAAACTTGACATCGAGGCGAATCTGATCGATATTCGATGTAATATTAGCTGTCCTTCCAATCCCAACGACATCATTAAGTAGTTTTTTCAAATATTCAGAAAGGTCTATTTCTTCGTATGAATCTTCGGAATACATCGTCTCATGGAGAAGCATAATTGCATCTACCTTGCCTCGTAATTCCTCGAGCACACTATGCTGAGAAAAAAGATGATATTTACTTTCCAGACTGATAAGCGAGCTCAGTGTCGCCAGATTATTCTTTATCCGGTGATTAGATTCTTTTAACAATAATCTGTCGCATTTACTTAAGCGTTCCAAGCGATTCATACCGTTGAATAAAATATATGTAACTGCAATCGGAAAGGAAAAGAAGTATATTAAAGAAAGCACAAATGTTAGCAAGAAAACATCGGAATGATAAAGAATGGAATAAAGAATAAGTCCGATTAAAGCACTAATAGAATATATATGGATATAAATTACTTTCCGAACTGTTAGCCCAGATAAGAAGAAAAAGAAGATCAAGATAGCCAGATAAATTTCCGTGTCAAAAGGAAAATGATCATAAATTCTTAAAAGTGGAAATAAGATTATCCTGTACTGAAATACTATACCTAAACCAATAATGCCAACACCAATGGCTAAATCGTATTTCCCGTTGAGCATTAAGAAAAGTGAGGACCCGCTGATGCAAATCCAGAGCAAGTTAATTCCAACAAGGACCCACTTACTCAAAAGAGCGTATAACACTAAATATACAAGAGTAGTTAGAAGAAATATTGATACTAAGATCAGAAACGCCTTGATTCTTACTTTATCAAATTCATTTGCACTTGGATAAGCTACAGAAATACGCCGCGAACAGCAATTACATATCTGATTCACTCTCATAGTTGAGCCCTCCTCGCTATTTATACATCTCAACTACATTGTGATCATGTCGCGACACACTATATAATCTAGTATAGTATCTATCAACTATTTGTCAACGAAATTTTAACAGAAATCTGAACAGAGATAAAGGTAAATGTTCCAATATAAACACCTGTAATACTTTTTAAGAAATATTCCTATAAATAAAAAAGTATCTTTCAAATCTATTCCGATTTTCCTATCTTTGGTATAATCACCATGCGTCTCTACCCGCCCAATCGAGGATTCATACAGCAGGAACAACTACGGCTACATATTATAAAACGAACGTAATGGAGTTCACACTGGTTTGATCTATTATCATAGTCCCTTCAATCTGCGTTAATAATGCCTCGATAATTTCTGTCTCTATGATTTGTCGTTCTCTGACAACTGAATGAAAAATATTCTTTTTCGAAATCGAGATTGCCACGTCAGTTTTATTCAATTTATCGACCATTGTAATCTTAATCGTTGGCTTTTCTACTCGTTCTCGTATTTCCATATAAATATTTGTTAACATGATTGTATATAGCATACCAAACGGTAAAGCTTTATCGATATGCTGTTCCTTATCGAATAATCTTAATTGGATATTACACCTGGGGACAAAATACTTCTCAGCTAAATCGATTGTTATGAAATTCAGGTAACTTTTCATGTTTATTACCTGTTGTTCAAAATTCTTAAAGAATTCATAGTTCAGAAATGTCATTGTTTGAATAATGTCATCAACTTTCTCAAGGCCATCGGATTTATCTATCATATCATCTGAGAAGTACAGATTTATATACGCTCGTATACCAGCCAGGCTGTTTCCAATTCGATGACTCATTTCGGACAACAAATACTCATTCCGTTGTTTTAATACTTCTATCCGGACATTTTTTTCATTTATTTCCGTTATATCGATTAAAAAGCCTAAACTTCCTGTTGAGTCTCCTTCTTGATGTATGTATGGTGTTGCAGCAACTGAAATAAGGCGAGGCCCTAACCCGCATTTCTCACAAATAAAATGAAAAAGAGGGCCTTTTTATGATAAATT
>NZ_MWQY01000030.1 GCF_002087085.1 Marispirochaeta aestuarii
CAATATATACCGCGTTTAGCTTTTTTTCAATATATATAACATCCAATTGAGCTGCAAACCGTTAAGCTGGCGCGTGTTCTTGCGAAAGCAAGAACCGTGACAGTAGGTTTGACTGCTCCAATTGCTGGTTATGTAGTAATCTCGAAAATTTTCCTAATCAATTTTTTTGTATCGTCATAATATTTTGTTAAACTTACCATTGACAAATCGATTGTGTTTCCGTGTGCGATAGCATGTCGTACAGTTATTAAACTGTTAACCGATCCTTTTATTTCTTCATAATCTCTCATTTCAACTAAATTTGATTTCCACTCTCTGTTAAATTGCTCCAAAAGACTCTCTATCTTCCCCGTGCGTGCATTTGTAAAATTCTTTAGATTTGAATCAATATAATTTCTTACCTCTATTGAACCATGGTTAGATGAATAAGCCAAAAGACACATATAAATAGATTTTTCTAAATGACCAGACACAAGCACACATAGGTATTTAGTGAATTCAGCAATTAGTTCGATATCATAACTATCGCCCTTTAGAATCACTGTGACTTTTTTAAATAAATTATCAATTCTTCGTTGCCTACTATCAATTTCTTTCATTATTCCAATGATCTTATAATAATCCTAATTCTATTCTTAATACTTTCAGTATGGTGCGTCTTCCCAGTCATTATTGTTTTCTGAAATTCAGTGGATTGAATTATAGACAATAACTTATCAGAAATATTTCCTACATTTATTTTTTTTCCATTCAGATATAAATGTGATAATCCTGCATAAACACTGTCTAATATTGCTAGATTGATTGGCCCTTTATTAGGCCGAAAAACATTATTATCAATATGGTTGCTAATTACATCAATTACACTGATAAATGATGTGTATATCATGTCATAACTATATTTTTCAAAGTTCTTATTATAATCAATAAAATTATTTAAAAATTGCTTCATATTACCTGTATAGTTTTCATAATCTAACGATAACGCAATTAGCCTTAGACAGATCTCTTCATGTTTTTTTCTCTTTTTGTCAATTCGCAGTATATCTAGAAATTTTTCATTATTTGCTAACTCAATAATTAATTTAAGGAACTCTCCTTGGTAGATACAATTACGAATCTCTTGTGGGCTCAGATTCATTCCACCAGTATTCAACCTTTCAAATATCAAATAAACACTAGAGTAATTCTTTTCAATCGGATCATCTGCTTTAATAACTGTTGAGTGTATAACAGTATCTTCTAATTTCATTTTTAGTTCAGAAGGTAAATCATTTATTGTTTTGCCGTTAAATGCATTACTTACTCCTGATAATCTAAATTTTTTGCCTAAAAAATCATTATTAAAATATGACGCCAAACTTGTTAGACGTTGCAAACCATCTATAATAAGAAATTTTTGGCTTTCGTCCTCTTTCAATAAGAAAATTCCTGGAACAGGCAAACCTAACAAAAGGGATTCTATAAATTTAGATGCTTTCCTTATATTCCAAACAAAACTTCTTTGAAATTCTGGAGCAAAAACCGTTTTTGCATTAAAACGACGAACAAGTCCTGTTACATCAAAGTCAATACCATAGCTAGTTAATGAGTATTCAATATTATAATTTTCTTCAAGTTCATCAGGTTCAAGTTCGTCATAATCCATTAGATCTTCTGGGAACTCAGGCATCAGCTACTCCTATTTTTACTATAGTACTATTACTCTTAAGTTTTATCTACATAACATAATCTACTCACCACTTTTGTATTATTCTACACCCCCTTAGTAAAACAACACAATTGCATTTTTCCTCGTCTCTGACAGATGATTTCTATCACCGACTGGTTGAGAACATGAGCTTGATACACTTGTTTTACAGGAAAGATCAGATCGTAACCGTATTAACCGGTTTTTTCGTCATTAAGGGCCTGTTCAGCTGTAATTAAATGAAAGATTGACTTTGTATCAGGATCGACCTCCCCGAAACGTACGAAAATGGCAATCTCTTCGATAAAGCCGATCAGGTAAATTACCAGAATGATTGTTATAAAGTATGTGGTATTCAGGTAACCGGACAGGATTACCAGGGCATAAACCAGAACGCCGTTAAGTCTGAGAAGAAAAGTATGCATCATGATCGGTTTTCCGCAGTAAAAGCCCGAAACAATGAAGGAAAGCACAAACAGAGCGAAGAAGACCTTTAAAAGAAGCATATTCGGCACCAGGTAGACCAGATAGAGCTTGTACATGAACCAGGCGCTTCCCAGGTAGAAAAATATGTCCACGAATGAATCGAGCTTCTTCCCAAGCTCTGTTTTCTGATTGAAGGTCCGGGCAACCCAGCCGTCAAAAAAATCCGTGGAACCGAGGATAATGTAGGCCACAAGAAAAGCTGAACGCCTGTCGAACTGCACAAAAACGACGAGAACAGGAAGAAAAATCAGTCGGGACAGGGAAAGCGCATTGGGAACATTCAAGACCCTCTTTTCCATGCTGGATAACCCCCATATAAAAGGAAACACCCCGATTCATGATATGTCTGCTATCAAATTACAAACACGAACTGTAAAGAGTATACAGTGCAATACTTCAGATAGCGAGAAAAATCGTCTTCTGTCGGGTCTGAACACCAGGGGCCACACTGCAAAAACCGCCCCAATTGATCGGGGCGGTTCCATTGTACTATCGACAGGCAGCTTCTGTTCTTATCTCCGTCCTCCGGGACCTGTTTTACCCGCTGGACCTCTGGAAGAGCCTCGCCCCTGGCTGTTTCCGCCCCGGTCAGAAGCAAACCTGGGCCCCTGAGCCATCGCTCCGGTTTGCCGGTAGGATTCAACATCGTATTCAGTACCGTCAATAATGGCCCGGGTTACACTGATTACCTGCTTATCTGCAGTATTCCTGCCATATCCCTCATGAACATAGCCCTCCAGACTCACCTGGGCGCCGTCTTCAACGGCAATTTCTTCCTGGTAGGTCCGGGGAACCATAACAAGGTACTCTTCACCTCCGGATTTCAGAACCGGCGGGTTCACGGACAAATCGATGCTTCCCGTAAGGGTAACCAGGTCCCCTTCAAGTGCGGGCCTCGCCACTTCTCGTGAACCTTCGGCAAAAACAGCCATGCCTGCAAGAAGTACCAGCATAAATACAAGTGCGAAATGTTTCATAACGTCCTCCTGGTCGTCTGTGCGACCTCTCTTTGGTTTACATCGATGAATCTATACCGAAGGTATGAACAAGTTATGAAAGAAATTTGGAGTTTCAGTGAAGTGATGATATAATTCCAGCTGCATGGAGACGGCGAAGGCGGTTAAACCCAGGAATACAATGAATGCAGATATTATCAACCTGTTTCTCCATTCGGCAATCCGTCTTTTCAGGGATATGTTCGGGCTCAGAATAACCTCGTGTCCGGCTTATGTTCTGGAAAACCAGTTGAGCCATCGCTGGGAAATCTCCGGGATTCTCGGAATTACCGGTGATTATTCGGGTATTATCTCCTTCAGGCTGCCGAGCCTGCTTGCGGACAAGCTTCTGGAAAAATCGGGGATCATCCTCCACGATGACAACAAACGTCGGGAGACTGTCTACAGCATGGTCGGGGAACTTACCAACATCATCTCGAGTAATGTATCCGACCAGCTTGTTCAGAGCTCCATCAGCATCTCTCCGCCGGCGGTGATTATTGGAAAGAATCACCGCATCCTCTGGCCTAAAACTACCCCGGTTATCGCGATCCCCTTCAGTACCCAGTACGGCCCCTTCGAAGTCGATGTCTGCATGAAATAGAAGAGGTCCTGTCACTTTAGAAAAATCTGAAACGACTGCCCCGGTATTTGCGTAATTCTCTCAGAAAAACGGAAGCCCGTCCCTTCAAGTACCCGGCTGATTCTTTCCGGCGGAGTACTGTGACCATGCTTCGGCATCCAGCCCCGGGAGCCATCGTGATCGATAACCGCCACAGCGCCCCCCGGCTTGAGGGCCCGGCGCACGGAAGAAAAATACGTATTCGGATTATCCAGATGATGAAAGCTGTTTCTGGAAAAAACCAGGTCCACCGAATCTTCCGGGATCAGGCAATCATCCGTGTCGCCCAGGACCAGTATGATCTGATTACTCAATCCTGCCCTCCTGGCCGTCCTGGCTATATATGCCAGCCGGTGGGAGTCGGTATCGACGGCATAAACCTCTCCTGCGGCACCGACTGTCCGGGCCAGGGGAAGGGTAAAGGCCCCTCCCCCGGCACCGATATCCGCCACTTTCTGCCCGGATTTCAGGGGCAGATGCCCGATTATTGCATCGGTGAATTTCCGGGCCTCCAGATTAAGCATTTTCAGGTTCAGTTCAGTCAGCAGCATCTTCGTTTTCCCCCTCCCCGTTCAGATTCACCTCTTCGGTTCTACCGAATTTCTCATGGAATTTTTCCCGCCATACATCATGATGTCTCCGGCTGTCCCCGCGATGATCACTGTGATGATGTCCGCCCTTGAACAGGATCTGGGCCAGCAGGACAAGTCCCCAGGCCTGCCAGTAGGTAATTTCGGTCAAGCCGAAAATCTGCGGCATAAGCCAGTTCCACAGAAACATGACCACCAGGCCGAAAATCAGGGCCAGAAATGCCGCGCCCAGTATTCCGAGGATAACCCAGGGAATGATCCGGAATACCTTGAACTGTCTGTCCTTGTGAATGTGCATAGTATCTCCTCCCGATAAATATCAGTGTTCCATTTCATCAAAAAAAACTTTAAGATCTGCAAGCCGCCTGCGAAGGAAGCGCAGGGCATAGCGTTTGCGGGCCGTAAGGGTATTGATTGAGACACCCGTCAGTTCGGAAATCTCCGCAAAGGTTCTTCCATCCACCGCCTGGAGCAGAAATACCTCCCGCTGCTCAGGGGGAAGTTCATCGAGACTCTCATACAGGGCGTCTATCATCTCCTCCCGCAGCAGGGCATCTTCGACACCCGGAGAGCGGTCATCCATCAGATCATTTTCTCCCTCGAGGGTCCCGGGTACAACGGAGGATTCTCTTTTAAGCCAGGTCTGTTTTGAACGGTAATAATCGATGATTCGGTTTCGTGCAGCCGCCCAGATCCAGGCACCAAGATTTTCCACAGGGCTCAGGGCATCCAGGTTCTCGGCGGCCCTGGTAAACAGGTCCTGCAACAGGTCTTCCGCATCCCCGGGGTTGCCTATGCGCTTCCTTATAAAGGAGAGAAGCTGACTGGATTTTTCACGAAAGAGTGTATCGAGCCTGCGGCTCATCTTCGCCTCCTACATGTATAGTAGACGTATCCGCAGGCTTTTTGGTGCAGCTTGTGCGTAACTTTTTTTGAAAAAGTCAGGTGGATTCAGGTCCTGAGGTTTACTCAACCTGCTGTTTTTTTCTTCTGGTATTCACAAAACGCTGGAAGTCGTTGATGTTTTTGACGACAATCCGGTCACTGAATATATCCACCCGCCGCTGGGCGACGAAATGGTTCAGGATCTGCCTGACCTTGTCCGTGCTCATCCCCGCCCAGTGGGCGATATCGTCAACACTGGTCATGAAGGTACGCTCGTCGTTGTCATTCAGCTGCCGCTGCTGGGTTTCCGCCAGCATGAGGAACACATCAGCGACCCGGGCCTGTTCATCCTCCAGGGTCAGGATCATAAAGCGGCGTTTCTGATCGTAGACCCGCTTGGTAAAGAGTTTCAGCAGTTTAAGAGCGATCTGGGGATTACCCTGCATCAGAACTTCAAAGTTCTCCTGATTGAATTCCAGCAGCTTGCAGGGATCCAGGGCGATGGCGGTGGCCGATCTGGGAGAGTCCTCCAGGATGGCCATTTCGCCGAAGATCTCCCCGGGCTGAAGAATATCCAGATTCTTTTCCAGGTCTTCCATTATCTTGACGATCTGTACCCTGCCGGACTGTATCAGGTAAAAGGTGTCCCCCGGTTCGTGTTCACAGAATATTATATCCCCTTTTTCAAAGGTAACGGCGAATCGGTTGAACATGGACATATCCAGAGCCATTATCCCCTCCCCTCCAGCGATTTCAAGGCTTTTCTGGATTTTCTGTTAACAGGATTATCCTCGGTGGTCATATTCAGGATCTTGGTAAACAGTCCCCTGGCTTTCGTGGCGCTTCCTTCCTTGTCGTAGGCACTGGCTACATAGAAGAGAGCGTCGGCCAGGTCAGGATGCTTTGGATAGCGCTGAATCAGACCGGTAAAGTGGCTGACAGTCTCAGTATACTTGTTCAAAGAAAAGAGACAGCGGCCCATCTCGTAATAGGACTTGGCCACATACTCGTCGTCATCGCCTTTTTCCACAATCAGTTTGAACTGTTTCAGGGCCTCATCGTAGCGCTGCTGGCTGAAAAGGCTGACTGCATCGTAGTATTCCCGTGCTCCGGCACTCAAGCCGGCACCCCTGGCGGCGGGTCTGACCTCGTTGGGGTTTTCCTCCCGCAGGGGAACGTTCCGCTGGCTGTACTGTTCGGCCAGGGAGATGTTTGCCGTGGCCTCCTCGGCGTATTTTCCGTGGGGATAGTATAAAAGATAGCGCTGAAAGGTATACAGGGCCTGTCGGTATCGCTTGTTTTTCAGGTAGTATTCACCGATCTGAAACAGCCCGTCTTCAGGATCCGTCTCGCTGTCGCTGGTGGAAATCAGGTTCTGGACCTGTTGATGGATCCTGCGCAGCTGATTTGAAAAGACCTTGAGCATCTTCATGATGATACGGGTGTTCTTCAGCACGACCTGTTCAAACTCGGGTACGGAAAACACAAGCATCGTGGAATCCGAGAGTACCATAGCGGTCTCTTCCCGGGGGTATTTTCCCAGAGAAGATTTAACGCCGAAGAACTCGCCGGTTTTGATCTGCTCGTTTATCTCCTGCCCTGTTTCGATATCGTTGGAACGAAGATTGACGCGTCCTGACTTGAGTATATAGATTTTTTCGCTGACATCGCCCCGGAAGTAGACCACCGAGTTTGCCTTAAAATTAATCGCTTTAGGCATCGCAGGTTACCACCACCTCGCTTGGTGAAAATTGTAGCGACGAAACGGAGATACTGTCAATCGCCGCCTCTCCTTATAACTATCGGATTAATTCCCGAATAATGGAAGCCTTTCCCTTGTTAAAGAGGGATATATTGCCTAGTATAGCCGGGTGATCGACCTTCATCTCCACTCAACTGCCTCCGACGGCCGGCTCTCACCCACGGATCTGATACGTAAAGGGGCAGAAGAGGCGGACTCGATCCTCGCCCTGACCGACCACGATACCCTTTCGGGATTGCAGGAATTTACCTTGGCCGCGGCGGAACTCGGCGTAACGGCCCTTACCGGAGTAGAACTATCCGCGGAGTTCAGCCATGGCGAACTTCATCTTCTGGGATACAACTTTGATCCGGCACGCCTTGAGGCCGTCGGGCTTCTGGCCCGTATCCGGGAAGCCCGGGAAGAACGTAACCGCAGAATCTTCAGAAGCATGACGGCGGATGCTCTGCCCGTGGACTACCATGAATGGAGAGAGGCAATCCCCGGCCCATCCCCGGGACGCCCCCATATTGCCGATTACTTTATTCAAAAAGGCATTGCGGGAAGCAGAAGAGAGGCCTTCGACCGTTTTCTTTCCGAGGGGCGGCCCTATTACCTTCCCAGAGAAAACCCTCCCCTCCATGAGTGTGTCAATGCCATTCGGTCGGCGGGGGGGATACCGGTGGTTGCCCATCCCTGGTCACTGAAAATCTCCTTTTCAACCCTTTTGGAGCTCATTCCCCAATGGAAGGAGATCGGCATAATGGGCATGGAAATTATCCATCCCTCCGTTAACCGCGACCAGAGCAGTCGCCTCGGCCTTCTTGCCCGGGATAACGGCCTCGTCTGTTCCGGGGGTTCGGATTTTCACGGAGTTCCGGAGGACCGGCGCTTTTTTGGAAAAACCTCCTGGGGTAAAAAAATCCCCCGGGACCTCTCCCTGCTGGTTCATCTTGGGCTCTGAGCGCCGGCTGCGAACTTGCGGTATGTGCCGCTATACCCTATTATAGTAGCATCTATGGTAGCACAACTTGGCCGCTGGTTTATCGGGAAACTTGAGGGTCTTGCCTACGCTGCGGGCTTTTTCTTCCTGGTAATCAAGGAGGCAGCACTCTTTATCCGCCGGAAACAGGTCGGTTTTCATGTACTTGTCATGCAGATTCTCTTTACCGGCTTCGAGGCCCTGGCCATTACCGGTCTTATCGCCATGGCCCTGGGGGCGGTCATTATCGTTCAGGGGGTCAATCTGCTGCCCCAGTTCGGCCAGGGAGAACTGATCTACACTATTCTGATAACCGTGATAACCCGCGAGCTCGGACCTCTTCTGACGGCATTTATCATTACCGCCCGCTCGGGTACCGCCATTGCGACGGAACTGGGAAACATGGTGATCTCCCACGAGGTGGAGGCCTACGTCTCCATCGGCATCAATCCCATCTCCTATCTCGTGGTTCCCCGATTTCTGGGCGTGACGATTTCTCTGCTGGTGCTCAACATCTATTTCAACATTTTCGGGCTGGTGGGGTCCTACTTTCTGACCCAGTTGATTCGTCCGATCCAGTTTCTGGAATACTTCGGAAACCTCCTGGCCCAGATCCGGCTGGCGGACATTGCATCGGCCTTCGTCAAGAGCCTGGTTTTCGGCGTAATTATCAGCACCGTTGCAACCTACAACGGCTTTGCGGTACAGCAGGCTTCCACCGAGATTCCCCAGAAGGTCATAAAAGCAGTGGGACAGGGTTTTATTCTCTGCATCATCGCCAACGCGGTAATAACCATGATTTACTATCTGTGAGGCCCGGATATGGCACTGGAAACTGTCCTTGAACTTGAAGCTGTAAGCCTTATTCGCGGAGGCGTACAGATCATCAAAGATGCCTCCGCACGTTTCCGGGAAGGACGGGCCACCTTTTTCCTGGGACCATCGGGATCGGGAAAAAGCACCTTTCTCAAAATAGCCGCCGGCATCATTCCGCCGGAAAGCGGCCGGGTCTATTATCGGGGAAATGATATTTTTCAGATGAGTGAGAAAGAAAACCGGGATTTCCGGCGGCGCTGCGGCTTTGTTTTCCAGGACGGCGCGCTCTGGGCCAATCGTTCCATCTGGGAGAATCTCAGTCTCCCCCTGGAGTATCATTATCCCGGCCTGGACAAAAAGGAGAACCGTCGAAGAATAGAAGAGGCCATCCGACAGATCGGTTTCAGGGACAATCCCCAGTTGCGGCCCGCCCAGCTTTCGGGGGGCGAGTGCAAAATGATCGGTTTCATGCGCGCCCTGATAACGGATCCGGATATTCTGTTTCTGGATACCCCCACAGGAAATGTGGATGCAAACATCGCCGCCAGGATGCACCGCATTATCAAAAACCTGAAAGGACAGGGAAAAACCCTTTTTATCTGTTCCCACGACAAGGAGTTGATCTCCGCCGTCGCGGATGATCTGATGGTCATAGACGGCGGTTCCATCCTGAGCCATGGTCCTTTACGGGACGTACTGAGCGGTGAAAACGATGCAGTTAAAGAGATTATCGGAACGGTAGTGGACGCGGAATCAATTCTCGGC
This sequence comes from Marispirochaeta aestuarii, assembly GCF_002087085.1. Taxonomy (NCBI): domain Bacteria; kingdom Pseudomonadati; phylum Spirochaetota; class Spirochaetia; order Spirochaetales; family Spirochaetaceae; genus Marispirochaeta; species Marispirochaeta aestuarii. The sequence goes on from NZ_MWQY01000030.1 coordinate 9,573, forward strand.
GATGATCTGCTCCAGTTGCTCTCTCCCGAAGGGGAAAATCCCTTTGATCTGTAGAAGAGCCGGTTTCCGGGCTGACCCGATAATTGACAGGCAGGACGGGCAGCACTAGAATGAGAGACGTCATCGTGATGAATGTGAAGGAAAGGCATGAAGTTTAAAATTCGCTACGCAGAGCAGATAACCGGCATCTTTGTCTTACTGGCAATCGTTTTTGTAGGCCTGGTTATGATTCTGATGGGAATTAACCAGCGCTGGTTTAAAAATGATCCCTCCTTCTACAGCATTTTCGACTCAGCGGAGGGCCTGAAACGGGGAATGTCCATTACCCTCAAGGGATTTCAAGTAGGGAAAGTCAACGATATCAGTCTGATGGACGACAACCGTGTGGAGATAAACTTTTCCATTTTCGATAATTTTCACGAAAAGATATACGAAAATTCAATCCTCGAGCTGGCTTCCAATCCTCTGGGACTGGGGGGAGGGCTTATCCTCTACCCGGGCTTGAAACCCACAGATCCGCTTCCCGGCGGGGCGTATATACCGTCAACCGATTTTGATGAAGGTCGCCGCCTGGTAAGCGCTGGTCTGGTGCAGATAAGCCGAAGCGATGCGGTAAACGTACTTATGAACGATGTTTCCACCATCATTGCCGTCGCCACGGACACCCTTCTCTCTCTGAATGATCTGATCGAGACTACCACGAGTACCCTGGCAGGACAGAATCCCGGTCCCGTGGGAGGAACGATCCGTAACGTGGAGAGTATAAGCTCTCAGCTTGCGGATTCCATGGAGGGGCTTACAGGCAGGCTGAACGCCACCATGGCGAATGTGGAAAAGCTCTCGGGTGAACTTTCCGATCCCCGGAAGTTCATGTCCGATATCGTGGCCTCGGACAGTTCCATTGCCATGTTCCTCGACGACAAAGCCCGTCTGTATACCGAAATCGAGGGTATTCTGACAGGGATCAATAAAAGCCTCGTTCAACTCGAAGAGTTCGCTGTTTTTATCAACGCGACGACCCCCCAGCTCTCCGGTATAATTGAGGACGGAAGAGTGGCCCTGGATCACGGCAAGGATGTACTCGAGGCACTTAAAAACAATCCTCTTCTCAGGGGCGGTATAAGCGAGACCAAAGAGCAGGCAGCCATCTACAAATCATACAGAGACAGGGACTTCTAATGAGTAAACAGCACTTTGGCCTCTTCTGCCTGGCACTGGTTCTACTCTTCAGCGGCTGCTCCTCCACGCCGGATCGGCCGGAAACGGTGTCCCTCGCCAAAAACCGGGCAGCCGAGTATACCGAATACGGCAACCGCTATTTTGATCAGGCTCTTTTTGACCAGGCCCTGAAGTTCTATATCATGGCTCTGGAAAACAATATTGCCGTGGATTATAAAGAGGGGATCGTCCTTTCCCGGGATGCCCTTGGACAGACCTATCTTATGCTTGGGCGCTTTGCCGAGGCCGGAACTTCGCTCCAGGCTGCCAGGGAGCTGGCGGCACGCATGCAGCGAAGCGACCTGGAACTCCGGGTACTGAACAGCCAGCTAAAGCTGGCACTGAACCGGGGCAGCATGCAGCAGGCCCGCAGGATCTTCGACGAAGCCCGGGAACTGCTGAATAAAACCGGGAATACTCCTGAGGATATTCTTGCGGATATCTATCACAGCATGGGAGCCCTGGAAAAGGCGGACGGGAATCTCCAGGAAGCCAGGGGAAATCTGGAAAAGAGCATAGCGATCAACAGACGCCTGGACCGCAGGGAAGAGATTGCCGGATCCCTGTACATGCTGGCTTCGGTTTTCTCAAAACTTGAGGAGTATCCTGCAGCCCGGGATTATCTGCACTCCGCCCTGGATATGGACAAGCAGATAGAAAACACCCTCGGAATAGCGGATGACTACTTTGCCCTGGGGATTGTAAACAGCAGGATGGGAAACCGGGAGGAAGCCTATCTTCATCTGCAGACCGCCCTGGATATATACGCCGTACTCAACAGGCGCGAGAACACCATGGAAACCCTCTCTGTCCTGATTGACCTGGCGGGGGAACTGGGCCGTGAAGACGAAGCGGACATCTACAGAAGCACTATGGAAAAGATTCAGAGGACCGCAGGATGACAGATTACCGTGATATTTTTCGTTCCATTCTTGCAGGCTATGGAAATTTTTTCAGAAATCTTCTGCGCTTTTTTCTGGCCGCGATCATAATTGCCCTGACGGCCGCGATAATAGCTTTTCCCCTCTGGTTCCTTGCCATACAGCACACGGCCCTTTACTCCCGGCTGCTGATTGTCTGTACCCTGGCATGGCTGGCATACCGTTCGGTGCGTCGAAGACATCTCCCTGTTCTGCTGCTCCGGACGCTTCATGCCGGGGGGATTCTTCTTGCAGTCTACGCGGCCGTGGCAGCCTTTATATACGGGGCAGTCCTGCCGGGGATCCTGTCTGCCGCCCTGGGGCTTCTGCTCTTCGGACTGCTTATCCGGCGAAAACCTGAAAGAGCATGAGAATCAGAAGCATACTCTGTCCCGTACTGCTGATTCAGGGGCTTCTGTTTGCCCTTCCCGACTATCCTCTTATCAGAGAATTGAGCTTTCGGGACCCCCTTTTTATCCAGCTGGGGGAAGAAATCGCTGATTTTTACAAGGCAGAGGCCCGAAAATCAGTCCTTCCGGAACTGATCTTTTTCAGACATATCCTCAAGGAGGATCAGGATCTTTTTTCCATCGCATCCCGCTGCTCTCTGCCCTACGATACCCTCGCCAGCCTGAACGGTTACGTCCGCAACACAAGACTGCAGAAGGGAGAAAGTCTGTTGCTGCCGAATCAGCCGGGTCTGTTCGTACCCCGGGATCCCCGTAACGATATGGACAGGTTTTCCGAATCAATTCCCCGGGAAAACGGTATTCCCTGCAGTCCCTTTGGCGACCAGGAGTATATTTTCTATCCCGGAGAACGCTTCGGACCTGTGGAACGATCATTTTTCCTGGGAGTTTTTCTCGGTTTTCCCCTGCGGGCAGGGGTTGTCAGTTCCAGTTACGGAGAGCGAATCGATCCCTTCAGCGGACACAGCCAGTTTCATCACGGAATCGATCTTGCCGCTCCCATGGGCGCAGAGGTCCTGGCCGCCAGGGAAGGGAGGGTGATTTTTAATGGCGCTGACGAGGTTTACGGCCTCTACATAGTCCTGGAGCATGCAAACGGCTACCAGACCCTCTACGGACATCTAAAAAAAAGCCTTGTACGATTGAATCAGGAAGTAGTATTGGGTATGATTATAGGAGAGGTTGGTGTTACAGGACAGACAACAGGTCCTCATCTCCATTTCGAAGTCCGACGGAAGGGTGTCTCCAGGGACCCTTCGTATTTTATTCGGTAAGGGTACACGATGAAATCGGTATTCCCCATTCTTCTTATCCTCATTTTATCCCTCCCGGTATCACCGGCCCTGACAGCCGATGCGGTACGGGGTTCGGTAGTCGATATTCTGGAAGTACGGGCGGACAAACAGCCCGAGGCTTCTTTTACCATCGAGGAGCTCGTTTCCCTGGACCTTGGTGCAAACACCGAATTTATTACCGGTGTAGAGATTGAACTTTCAATCCCTGAAGAGTTACGGCGTTTACGGGACAGTTTCGCCGTATACCTTTACAGAAGAGTCGATCCACGGCCGGAAACCACCGGAATGCGCCGCTATTTCGGTGAATCCCTGAATTATTATATTGTCCCTGCTGCACGTAAGATGTATATCCAGATTCCCCTGCGAAAGGATACCGAACTGCCGCGAAACCCTGAAACGGTTCTTCTCAGGAACCAAGTTACCGTGGAGGATTTTCCCCTGATTCTGACCGTTCTTCCCATTATGAAAGGTATCCCGTCGGACATATACAGCGCCCCCTTGAAAATAAAGGCATATCCCTATCTTGCCGCAGAGGGAATTCTCGATCTGACGGTTACCGCTCCGGATGAACACCCCTACACCCTGCGTATAGACGGCCGGGAGCTTGAGTACCGGGAAAAGGGCTATCTTCTTTCCGAAGGTATCCACGAGGTGAGCATTGAATCTTCCGCCTATATGCCGGTAAAGCGCTCTGTCTCCATCACCAGGGGAACCAGAACCGGCCAGAACATCGTTCTTGAAAAGAAGGAACCCAGGATTAATTTTGAAACTCCCGAAGGAACGCTTATTTTCCTTGACGGCCAGCGAGTCAGCGGTGCATCATTGAAAGTAGAGGAAGGGGTGCATACAGTTGTATTTAAACTGGGGGATTACTCCATGACACGGGAGTTCGAAGTACTGGGTGGAAAAACCTATACAATCACCCTGTTTTTAGATGTTTTTGTAAAGGAAAACTAATCTTTTTTGCAGAATGACCGAAAATAAAGGTGTCGGATATTTATAGTTCCCCTCCCAGTTTACTATGGTATTCGGCAACCTACCAACCTGGCCGATTCTTCGGAATCGGCCTTTTTTTAGGTCCCCGGGGATGATCGTCCTATCTTGACAAAACCGGAGTGCCTACCTACTGTAGCCCTATGGCATTTTCCCGTCGTCAGCGCGTAATTGTGCAAATCATCATCGGTATAACCCTCCTGGTCGCCCTGGGCGTCGGAATTACCCTCGGACTGGCAATCGCATCGATACGTAATATCGATGTAGTCCGGGAACTCAGGGACTACCGCCCTTCTCTACCGACCCAGATCCTTGATCGTAACGGCAAACTCATTACCGAACTCTTTGGAGAGGAAAAACGGGAGATCATTCATGTTGATGAGCTTCCCAAGCACCTTATTTACGCTGTACTTACCAGGGAAGACCGCAATTTTTACACCCATTCCGGTTTCGACTTTGTCCGGACCACCAAGGCGGCCATCGATATGGCCATGGGCCGCTTCTCAGGCGGCGGAAGCACCATAACCCAGCAGGTAGCGGGCCGACTTTTTGCGGACCGTTCGAAAAAAACGATTGAACGCAAAATTCGGGAACTCTGGTTTGCATTCCTGTTGGAAAGATCCTTTACGAAAGATGAGATCCTGGAACTCTACCTTAACCAGGAGTTTCTGGGCCATGGTACCTACGGTGTGGAGGCGGCATCCCAGCTCTATTTCGGCCACTCGGCCAGGGAAGTAAGCATAGCTGAAGCGGCTATCCTTGTACCTCTTTTTTCTGCCCCTTCGGGCTACTCCCCCATTCTCCATCCCGAAGCCGCCCGGGACCGTCAACGCTACGTCCTGGATCAGATGATTCAACTGGGATACGTGGCCAAAGAAGAGGCCGACGACTCCTTCCGGGATTTCTGGGATTCCTGGGATTATACCAGATCGAGCAGCACCAGCGCCTATCTGTCGAATGAGAGCCAGGCTCCCTATTTCAGCGAATATATACGCCAGCAGCTCGAGGATCTTCTGTTCGGCTCCGTGGACATCTACAAGGACGGATATATCGTACATACAACCCTGGATCTGGAATATCAGCGCACCGCCGATTCAATTATGCGTGAGGGGATACGTTCCATCAATCAGCGATACAGATCTTCATCCCAGGAACGTTTTTCCGTTGTCGATACCAGGTACGTACCGCTGCTTGACATGATGTCTCTGGCATTCAATATCGATAATATAAAGGTTGCCGGGGCACGGCAGCGACGGGAAGCAAAATCATCGTACCTGGGAAAAATGAATCCCCTGGTGGACCTGATCGCCATGTCCACGGGCTCCCAGTCCCTCAAGAGCTTTGTCAACCGTACCTACGATTACCAGAAAACAGAAAATGACCGTTCAATTATAGAGGGGGCCCTGATTACCCTGGAAAATGAGACGGGACACATACTCTCCATGGTGGGAGGTTCGGATTTTGAAACCACAAAACTGAATCGCGCCGTCCAGTCCAAGCTTCAGCCCGGATCCTCCTTCAAACCCCTGTACTATTCCGCCGCCATTTCTTCGGGTAAATTCACCCCCGCCACCCGTCTTTATGACGGCCCCATTGTCTTCTGGAATGCCGACGGTACCCCCTACGAACCCCAGAACTTCCTGGGTGAGTGGGAGGGTTCCGTACTTCTGCGATATGCCCTGGCTACATCGATGAACGTGCCTTCCATCCAGGTACTGGACGGTATCGGTTTCGACGCCGCTATTGAACGGGCCTCCCGCCTTCTGGGACTGTACGATCAGCGAAATAACGAGGATGTTTTTCCCCGCCGCTATCCCCTGGGCCTTGGAATCGTCTCGGTGGCACCCATCAATATGGCCCGGGCCTTCGCCACTTTTCCCAACGCCGGCAAGGAGGTTGTACCCATCGGTATAACCTATATTCAGGACAGGCAGGGGAACATGGTCCTGGAACACGAGAAGGAACTACTCAGTCAGCGCAAGGGACAGAATACCCGCATACTCTCTCCCCAGGCCGCCTACGTTATGGTGGACCTCCTCGAGAGTACCGTTGAATTCGGAACCCTGGCGAACAGACGTCGCAACATCGGCGGTTTCGACGGCATGCCCATGGCGGGAAAAACCGGCACGACCCAGAACTGGGGAGACGCCTGGACGGTGGGGTTTTCGCCGTACATGACAACCGCAGTCTGGTTCGGGTTCGATATGCCGGGAAACAGCCTCGGCCGTTATATTACCGGAGCCACAGCCGCCGGTCCCATTTGGGCCCGTTTCATGAAAGAGGTCCACAGCAATCTTGAACCGAAGGACTTCTTCAAGCCCGACTCCGGTATCGTTACTGTTCGGGTATGTGCCGTCTCGGGAAAACTGCCGACCCAGGAGTGCGACGAAGGAATAATAGAGGAGATATTTATTGCCGGGACCGAACCCCGTGAAGCCTGCGAAATCCACCAGTTTCAGCAGCAGCGGGATGAAGTACTCTTGAAGCATATTCAGGATAACATGCTTATTCAGGACTTTTCCGTACCCGACACTGAATTTCCCGAACTGACACCTCCTTCTTTTGACAATGACCTGAATGAAAATCCTGCGCTGGAAGATCCCGATACATCCGGGTCTTTTAACCCGCTGCTCGATTAGGAGTCCGTGTATGCAGATCAATGTTAAGGACATAAGCGTCAAGAACCGCATTCGAGTAAACCTTGGAAACCTTAATCAGCTCATGGAGAGTATCCGCCATTACGGTCTTATGAACCCGATTATCGTTACTCCCAGGTACGAGCTGATTGCCGGCCAACGGCGCCTTGAGGCGGTCAAACGCCTGGGATGGCAGAAAATAGAAGCACGCGTTGTGGATAACCTTAGTGATGCGGACAGACTTGAAATGGAGATCGATGAAAACCTGCACCGCCGCCCGCTGAATCCCGATGAGCTGGCGGACGGCTACTCCCGCCTCACCAGGCTGAGGAACCCCGGTTTCTTTCGCCGGCTGTGGCGATCGATAACCGGGTTCTTCAAGCGTCTGTTCAAATTCAGGAAACGACGTTAAAAATCCCAGATCTCATGAAACGAGTGGCTGTGGTCACAGTAGCGGCAGACAAAACGGTTACCCTTTGACCGGATAAACTCGGGCTGCACATTCTCAAACAGCTCGGGACGGGAAATGCAGTTCTCGTTCTTGCAGGAAATCTCCTTGAATCCGTAGACCTTCGGGGGAATACGAAGACGGTACTTCTTCTGCACCCTGCTGTCATCGATGATATTGAGGGTACATCCCGGGGCAATGGCAGCCAGCATCTTGAGCTGGCTCTCGTCGAAGGAGATGATATCCGGCAGGGAGATTATTCCCTTAAATATTTCGCTGTCGTTGGTGTGATAGACCCCGTGGGACGAGCGAATGTCGAAACCCATGATCCTGCGTATCTTGTCGATGTGGTCCCAGATCTTTTTCAGGTCCCGTCCTCTGCCTATATGATCTATCACGATTCCCCGCTCCACCGGTTTAATACCCACCTTGTACTCGGGCTTTCTACCGCTGCCCACCGGGGCCTCCTGAATAAAATCATCGGGGAGTTCTTCCCACTGCCTCGTTGATCCCGTAAAGCCGTCTCCCAGTTTTCCCGCCAAAAGAGCGATCTCCACAATCCGGGTAAAATAGCCGTTGGTTGACTGTTCGTCCCAGGCATTCAGGGATGTATGATCAAGAAATCCCGGAATGGTGGGGTATTCCCGATGCCGGGGAAGGGGGTGATAAAAGCGGGTCCCCTCCTTCAGGCGTCCCATATATTCCTTTCTGAAGGTAATCGCGTTTCGCAACACGGCAGCCTTTTCCCGGATTTCCTCACCCATCCGCTCGAGCTGCGGCCGGGTAAAGTACCAGATTTTCGCCGGATCCCCGGTTGCCAGGTACTCCTCGATGGAAGGATACTCCCTGACCTTAAATCCGTTGTCTTTCATCCGCTCCACATAGTAGGAGGGCATGGCCAGCTCTTCGGGAGCGACGAGATCGACTTCCACGTTCTTGAATACCTTGAGACCGTCCACCTTGGAATGTACGGTCCTGCCGTGAAAAAGATCCCCCACAAGTACTATACGCAGGTGATCGCGGTTCCAGTTCTGCTGTTCAAGAAAACTGAACTCATCCAGGAATTCCTGGGTGGGGTGCTCGTGCTTGCCGTCCCCGGCATTGATAAAAACCGGTCTGGGCATGGATATTCTTTCGGCGTAGGCCCCCAGCTCGTCATGCAGCCAGCGGCACAGGCCTTCCTGTCGGGACCGCACGACAAAAAGAGATTTGTCACTATAGCCGAAGAGCATCTTGATGGTGTCGGTTATACTTTCGTTTTTATTAAAGGAAGACGTGGCGGTATTAAAGTGGTTTACTCTGACCTCATGAAACTGGGCTGCGTTGGCAAAGGATTCCCGTGTACGGGTGCTGTCCTCCAGAAAAACAAGGTATACCCCCAGGCTCCTGTCGCCGATTTTAAAATCCGAGACATCGGCGCCGGAGCGAATGCGCTCCTTGAGCTCCCGGGTCTTTTCGTACAGATACACTTGTTCGTCGATGGAAAAATCCTCAACAACCGTTAAGCTTCGTCCGGTAAATGCAGACACATACTCCTCCTGATCAGCTTGTCTAGGGTGAAACAGATTGCAGAGATACCGGATCCAGGACCAGGAGCCTTCCGCTGTCCTGTACGTAGAGTTTTCCCTCCCGCAGGCTTATCCAGGTATCCGGATTGACCGTCACTTCCGAAAGGGCCTGTAATGAAAGATCCGTATTGAATCGGGCTACCCGGTATCCGTTGCTGTCGGCTATGCCGTATACATTCCGGCGATCAAGCAGAAGAAAGCTCATTGGATACATGTCCGTATCGCCCTGGTTCTTCATTTCAAAGCTCACCGGGTCGATGGTAACCAGGCGTACAGCCTTGTTGCCCCCGGTCTCACCTGCTACCACGAGGTAGGAGTCCCCGAGGATCAGCAGATCCCGTGAACGAATAGTGTTTATCCCGGAACGTCTGCGGATTTCTCCGGTGCCGGATAACGCGGAAACGAGCATTCTGAAGTTTTCCCGTCCCTCAACAATATATAGAAAAGGCACTTCCGGGGGGGCCTCTTCCCTCTGGTCTTCCAGGATACCCCGTTCATCCGAAGCGATCTCTTCGCGCTCCTCCCGGATCCGCTCCACCCGCTCCTGGACATCCTGTTCCGCCCTGGCGACCTCCTCTTTCTGCTCATCCACGGCTTCCCGGCGCTCATCCAGGGCCGCTTCCCGTTGGCTGACATCTTCCTCGGCAGCAGCTATGGCCGCCTCTTCCGCGGCCCGTTCTCCCTCGTCCTCAATGGCGGCGGCCTCATCCCTGCGGCGTTCAAGATCCTGCCGTTCAGCTTCAAGCTGCTGTTCCTCTGCGCTGATCTCAGCCTCATCCTCCGCTATCTCCGCCCTGGCGCTGTCTATGCGCTCCTCGTCAGCTTCAATCTCCTTTTCCTTGAGTTCGGTCATCTCCTTGCGTTCCGGGATGCCCTTGTCCTCATCCTCCTGGAGTTTGGCGATTACCTCATCCTCGGTAAGGGTATCCATATCAACGGCCCCGATTCCTCCGCTTAAGGGGAGAACCCGCAAAGGGAGCAGCATCTGGGTCTTCCCGGGCCATTGGGAATAGACCGTCGCAAGACCTGCCTTATCCGGATCAAGGTTGCTGACGACCCGGTCCTGGTACTTTTGACCGATATACTCCATATCTCCCCGGTAAACGGCATTGTAGTAGGTGGCAAACTCGGCAAGAATCTCGGCATCGGCGAAACTGTAGTCGAAGGCCTGTGAAAGATAAGCGGCGAGAATCCTCCTGAGGTTGCGGACATGGTCCACACGGGCGTCCGGCTCCAGAATGAAGATATCAGCGCTCAGGAGTACTGCTCCGGCATCAAAAATACGCCGTACCCGGTATTTTCCGTCAAAGAGAAATCCCTCGCCTCCTTCCGCAAGACCTGCAGCCAGAGACCGGCCGATCCCCAGAATCTGGGCCAGGGTATCGATTCTCTCATGGGGACCTTCGTAGTTTACAAACTCAACAGTCCCGATATCGATGCTTTTCAATTCTGTTTCCGCAAGGTCCTGGGCAAACAAGGCCGGAACCAGCAGCAGAACAAGCAGTATCCGGAAATAACCTTTCATAGCAACCTCCACACATCTTCAGTATAAGCCACAGGACCGGTTTTGACAGCCCATTTCTCATATCTTCAGGTTTCGAAGCGGAGAATTTTAAGCGCCCATTCACGGGACATCCTGTCCCTGGATCGTCGATATACTTCAACAGCGCATTCGTAGAGCGAGCGGTCGGGAGCAGACCCATTATATGCAAGTATCCTGTGCAGTGCTTCCATGGAAACCGCGGTAAGGCCGGGTTTCGTTTCAATTGTGTTCCCCGCCAGAAGAATACCTGCAATAGTTCTGGTTGACCTGGCATCGGGATCGCTTCCAATACGCCCGAGCCCCTGTATGGCGACGATCCTGTTGTCGGAAAACCACTCCCGGGCTGCGGCGGTGCGCAGGGTATGCAATGAGGCATATGCGGCTTCCCGGGAGAGCAGTTCCAGGGCCTCTTTTCGCAGATCCGGGTAGTCGTTGACAACACGTCCGCTCTGGAGAATAGGCCTTTCGAAGGGTTCCCCGGCAATATCGCGGGCAAAATTTCCATAGTAGGGAGGATACCGTCGATCACCGGGGCTGCTCTTGTTCAGAATCTCCTGAATAATATCAAGAGCCATCTCACGGCCTTCCCGTCCGCCGGAAGCCATGAGAGCGGAAAGCAGCAGATAATCAGGTTCACTTTTCCATATCTCCACCGGTCGTGCTGCTCCGACAAAACGCCTGTTCCAGCGATTGCCGGTCTCAGCCCCGGGACCGCTCCACACTTGATTGTCCCGGGCCCTGCTTGCAAGGGCATAGATGTTCCAGTCTTCACTGCCGGCGATGAGTCCTCCGGTGGAGGACAGTCCCGCCGTGGTCAGTCTGGAAGGGATGCTGCCGCTCCCTGTGAGTTCCCCCTCCCTGGAAAAGGTTTTTACTCCCCCTCCCCCGCCGACGGCAAGCAGACCGTCTTCCAGGGAAAAGAGCCCCACCGGGCGAGGTACTGCATACACCGCATCATGCAGCATCTCACCATCCCGGCTGAGGAAGCTAAGCCTGCCCGAGGCATCGAGGGCAGCGATTCCTCCACTGAATTCTGCAAGATAAAGGGCAAAGTTTTCCAGCCGCCTCGTCCACAGCAGGGTTCCCTGAAGGGAAACCTTTGCGATTGTCCCTTCGTCGCTGGAAGCATAAAGGGCTGTTTCGGCGGCAAGTGCCGCCGTCTGCCTGCCTGCCAGGCGAAAACGCCAGAGAAAACGTCCCCAGGGCAGCCAGGCATTCAGGAACCCGGAGCCGTCGGGAACAATCAAAACGCCCCGGGAATCGATCAGGCTCTGTCCTCCCGGGCCGCCGTTCAGGGTCTCCTTCCACAGGAGTTCTCCCCGATGATCAAGAGCAGTCAGGGTCCCGGAGGCGTCAACAAGAAAAATCCGTCCATCAGCGCTGATAACCGGATCGAAAGCGAGGGGCGCGGAAAGGTGATGCCGCCACAGGAGTCCACCGGATGGATTTATCGCTGCAAGGGAACTGCGAAAGGAAATATAGACGGTGCCGTCGACTCCCAGGGCGTTAAAGCCCTGGGGCACCCCCGGAAGATCGGAGCGGGAAAGAATCTGTCCCTGCCGGTCGACGCGGTACAGATAGCGGTCCTCCGAAGCTGCAAGAAACATGCCGTCATGGTCCTCCATGGGCCGTCCGCTTACCCTTCCTCCCGTGGGCAGCCTGAAAAGGAGCGACAGCTCAGGGATTTCCGTGTCAATTGAATAGAGAGAGAAGCCCACAACAAGAAGCAGAGTCAGCAGAACAGGCTTGCCGCCGGGACTCCACCGCGTAATCACCGTAGTCAAGCTCCCTGACTGCTGAGACAGAATGAACTGCACGGACACCCGCGGCAGACAGGCCGGGCGCTGCAGTGCTCCTTTCCGTGCTTCACGATAAGAGCGTGATACTCGGCGTAGAGGTCCGCTTTTTTGGGAAGGGCTTTTTCAAAGATTGATTTCACCCTTTCATATTCACCTATTTTCTGTTCTCCCGCAAGACGGGCATGAAAACGTCGTGTATACAGGTCCGCAATAAAAGAGGCCTCGTTACCGGCGTACAGGAGAATCGAATCAGCAGTCTCCGGACCGATCCCCTTCAGGGACAGCAGAAAATTCCTTCCATGAGAGCCATCTGTACCACTGTCTGATTCTCCAAAGAGAAGGGGGATAAGCTCCTTGAGACGCCGCGCTTTCTGCCGGTAGTACCCGCTGGGCCGGATAAGTGTTTCCAGCTCTGCCACGGAGATTTCCGCAATACTCTCCGGGGATAGAGCCTTTGCATTAAGCAGGTTTTCAAGGGCCATTTCCACGTTCTTCCAGCTGGTATTCTGGGTTAGGACTGCTCCAAGGGTAATCTCGAAACGTTCTGCCCTGTTAAGGGGATGCAGTGCAGGGGAAAGACGATAGCCCCGGCTGTCGAAACCGGGGCTGTCGCGTTTTGATACCAGGGGCCACCACCCCTGGTATCCGTAGGCAGCTGACAGAATCTTGTAAACATCAAAGACTGTCGGCATGGAGAATATCAGGTTCTGGCCGCGATAGCCGCCTGTGCCGCTGCAAGCCGTGCCACCGGAACCCTGAAGGGGGAACAGGAGACATAGTTCAGACCTGTTTTATAGAAGAACTCGATGGACCGGGGGTCTCCTCCGTGCTCGCCGCAGACACCCATCTTCATATCCGGTTTTGTCTTGCGTCCAAGCTCAACGGCGGTGGCCACCAGGCGTCCGACTCCGGAAATATCGATACTGGAGAAGGGGTCGTGGTGCAGGATGTTCTGCTCCAGGTAGAGGGGAATAAAACTTCCCGCGTCGTCCCGGGAGAAACCGTAGGTCATCTGGGTCAGGTCATTGGTACCGAAAGAGAAGAAGTCCGCATGTTCTGCAATCTCGTCGGCGGTCATCGCAGCTCTGGGAATTTCGATCATGGTCCCCACAGAGTAGTTGATGCTCATTTTCCGCCTGGCGAGCACGTCCTGCGCCACGGCTTCGATCCGGTCATGCATTATCTGGGTCTCTTCCCTGGTTCCCACCAGGGGTATCATAATCTCAGGATGAATATCCCCTCCCGATTTTACGACATCGCAGGCTGCAAGCATTATTGCCTCCACCTGCATTTCGTATATTTCGGGATAGGTGATCCCAAGACGGCATCCCCGGTGCCCGAGCATGGGGTTTGCTTCTTTAAGGTTCGCAATCTTTTCCCTCAGCTTTGCAGGCTTGATTCCCAGCTCGTCGGAGATTGTCTTGATATCCTTGACTGTGGAGGGAACAAACTCGTGAAGCGGCGGATCGAGGAGCCGGATTGTAACGGGAAGACCGTTCATGGCCTTGAAGATCCCCGCGAAGTCTTTCTTCTGCAGGGGAAGCAGCTTTTTCAGGGCCGCCTTTCTGTCCTCCAGGGTATCGGAAACAATCATCTCCTGAAAGATTTCCAGTTTTCCATCGTCGAAGAACATGTGCTCGGTACGGCACAGACCGATACCCTCGGCGCCAAAGGAGCGGGCTACCTTGGCATCATTGGGCTGGTCCGCATTGGTCCGGATAACGATGCCCTTGTCCTTAAGGCCGGGCCGTACCGCGGATTTCCGGATTTTATCGGTCCAGCTTAAAAAGCGGGTCAGGTCCTGGGTCATTTTGGGAACGGAAAGGATTGCCTTTCCGGAATAGACATTCCCGGTGGTTCCGTTAATGGTGATCCAGTCACCCTCCTTGTACTTCTTCCCTCCCACGGTAAAACTCTTTCCGGTGATTACGATATCCTTACAGCCGGCGACACAGGGGGTGCCCATACCCCGGGCGACAACCGCCGCGTGGGAGGTCATTCCGCCGGTGGAGGTAAGAACGCCCTCTGCGGCATGCATACCGCCGATATCCTCCGGACTGGTCTCTTTCCGGACCAGCAGTACCTTCTGCCCGACGGCGACCCAGCGTTCCGCCTCTTCAGCGGAAAAAACAACCTGGCCGGTGGCGGCTCCGGGGGAGGCGTTCAGTCCGGTGGCTATCAGCTCCATTACCTGTTTCTGCTTCGGATCGATATTGGGATGAAAGAGCTGGTCGAGCTGTGCAGGGCTTACCCTGCTTACCGCCGTCTCCTCGTCAATGAGCTTCTCGTCCACCATGTCGACGGCGCATTTTACCGCTGCAGCTCCGGTCCTTTTGGCGTTCCTGGTCTGAAGAATAAAGAGCTCTCCCTCCTGGAGGGTAAATTCCATATCCTGCATGTCCCGGTAATGATTCTCCAGCCGGTCCTTCAGTGCCACAAGCTTCCTGTAGGCTTCAGGATTCGTCTTTTTCAGGGAAGAAATAGGCTCGGGGGTACGGATTCCCGCCACCACGTCCTCTCCCTGGGCGTTCATGAGGTACTCTCCGTAAAAAACGTTCTTTCCTGTGGAAGGATCCCGGGAAAAGCAGACTCCGGTACCGGAGGTATCTCCAAAGTTGCCGAACACCATGGTCTGGACATTTACTGCTGTTCCAAGAAGACCATCGATGGCATTGATTTTACGGTATTTTATGGCCTGAGGGTTGTTCCAGGATCCGAAGACCGCGTCAATGGCAGCCTTGAGCTGCTTTTTGGGGTCCTGGGGGAACTCCTCTTTTTTATGTTTCTTGTACGCCTGCTTGTACAGTCCTACAAGCTTTTCCAGGTCTCCGGCATCAAGCTGGGTATCCAGCTCAACACCCTTGTTCTTTTTCATTTTTGCCAGGATTTCCTCGAAAACGTCGATGTCCATGCCCATGGCTACATTGGCAAACATCTGAATAAAGCGCCGGTAGGCGTCCCAGGCAAAGCGGGGATTCCCGGTCTGGGAGCTTATTCCCCTGACGGCCTGATCGTTCATGCCAAGGTTCAGGATGGTATCCATCATACCGGGCATGGAAACTGCTGCACCGGAACGTACGGACACCAGCAGGGGATCCTCAGGGTCACCCAGTTTTTTTCCCATCAGCTTCTCGAGCTTGTCCAGGTTTTCATCGACCTGATTCAGTACACCCGAAGGATAGGTACGGTCATTCTCATAATAGGCCCTGCACACCGCTGTAGAGATCGTGAAACCCGGGGGTACAGGGATCCCGAGGTTTGTCATTTCAGCGAGATTTGCTCCTTTTCCTCCAAGAAGCTCCTTCATGCCGGCGTTTCCGTCGGCTTTGCCGTTACCGAAGAAATAGACGAATTTCTCCATAGATAATTTCTTCCTCCATATTTGTTACCGCCGTTTTTCCAGCGGCCAGAATTCGCATAACAATTGGTCTTACCAGTTCCACACTATATAGGAAATACAAAATAAAAAAAAGCCCCCGATACCACATATGTGATAATTGGGGGCATTATATTCAACCCGTGGGACAGATCAAGCCGTATAGGCCTCGAGATACTGACTCCGGGAGGGGTGCTGAAGCCGTTTAATGGCTTTCTTTTCGATCTGACGGATCCGCTCTTTGGTCAGGTTGTACTTGTCGCCGATCTCCTTTAACGAGAGAGGACTGAAACCGTTCAGGCCGAAGCGGTACTGGATTATCTCCGACTCCTTTTCCGTGAGCGTGTTCAGGACTTCATTGATATCCTCGATCAGGGAATGCTCAATGGCTGCGTCCTCAGGATGTTCATAACCGGAATCTTCGATGAAATCACCCAGCTGGGACGAATCCTTTTCGTTGTACACTGGAGTTTCCAGGGAAACCAGGTCTCTGGATATGTTGATCAGGTCGAGGACATGGGATTCATCCATGTTAACCGCCCTTGCGATCTCTTTGAGTTCGGGGTCTTCTGCTTTTCCGGACTGCAGCTCCTTTCTGGCTTTTTCTATCTGCACCAGTTCATTCGCACGGTTAAGGGGAAGCCGTATCATCCTGGATTTCTCGCAGATGGCTTTGAGAATTGCCTGCCGGATCCACCAGACAGCGTAGGAGATAAAGTGGTACCCCTTCTCCACATCAAAGCGCTCTATCGCATTCATCAGGCCTATATTGCCTTCGCTTATCAGGTCGGTCAGGGGCAGTCCCTGATTCTGGTATTTCTTGGCGACGTTGACCACAAAGCGCAGATTCGACTTGACGAGCATATCCTTGGCATACTGTTCGCCCCTGGCAGCAGCTCTGGCGTACTTATCCTCTTCTTCCCTGGTCAGAAGGGGGATCTGATTGATCTCCTTCAGATACATGGAAAGGACGTTTTCGTCATCGTATGTACTTCTTGTGCCGTTATATCGTCTGTTCTGGGCCATTTATGCCTCCTGATAATATAGATGCAATCTACATGCCAACTCAGAAGGAATTGTTAAAATTGTTATCTCCTTACTATATAAATAATTATAATGCATTACTTTTATAATCAGAAATATAGAAAATGCCGACTGTGTCGATATAACCCATTTAGCTGTTTATACGCTTATACTGCGTCAAAAAAGACCATACAGGAGCTCTTCGTCGCATTTAATGCGTCCGCAGCATTGCCCATAGGGTAGTCCGCTGTGGCAGGGACAGGGATCGTCGGGGGAAACCCTGGATCTGGAAAAGAAATCCACTTGAATAATCTCGTGCTTTTCCGCAGGAAGTGAAAAATAGGGAAAAATTATCTCAACATCAGAAAAAAGAGCCAGCTTTTCGCTGTTGCTTTTCCCCCGGAGTACCCCGGAGCGAAGAATACCCTGCCAGTATTCGAAAATAAGATCCCAGATCATGTCTTTTTCGCCCTGGCTGCCTATTTTACGGCTGCGCTTTGATTCCAGATACTTTTTCAGCTGAACGGAGTAGAAGGCATTCCAGTCGTCCAGCTCACTGCTCATCTGCCGGAGCATTCCGTAATCGTTCATGTAGCGATCCGCCATCCTGCCGGCATAACTGCGCTTATGCAGACCGCGGGCGGTCAGCCAGGTTTTCAGGGCCGATGATGGAAGTCCGACCTGTTTAAGCACGATACCGATATAGAACAGCGTTCTGACCAGCTCCTGACGCTCGTCTACAGGACAGCTGCGCAGTGCTTTTCGGAAATACTCAAGGGCGATCTGCGGACGATGCCGGGCAAGAAAACGCCTGCCCGTCCGGAAGGATCTGCTGCTGGCATGCATAGTAACTCCTTGAAATAAAATACTTAAGCCCGGGCTCTTTGACAACCGCCCTTGACCCCAGGGCGAACGCACATAAACTCATCCAGGCAGGCGGCGGTCGATAGCCTCGTC
>NZ_MWQY01000031.1 GCF_002087085.1 Marispirochaeta aestuarii
ACCCTCACTCCCAAAATAGTAAAGGAGCTGACTAAGATTCTTCTTAGACAGCCCCTTTTTTTATCGGTGACAGAGATTCATGGCCGATATCGGGAAGGCCGACTTGAAAGCCGGTCCGGGGAGGGATAGAATATAAACAGGTCGCCCTGATAAAAGAGGTGTCTTATGAAAAAAACCCTTCTACTCCCGCTCTTTTCAATCCTGCTTGTATTCTCCGGTACCTGTGAAGACTTCATAGTAAGTTACCTGAACGGGGATGCATTTCTCCTGACCCGGGGTGACGAGGAGTACCTGGATATAGGAGACCCGGTATCGGACAAAGCCCGGATCCTTATAGAAGAAGGGGGCATCCTCGAGCTTCGGAGGGATTCCCGGAGCTTTACCCTCGCAGGCCCCGGAACCTTTGAACTGGCCTCCGTGCTTGCCCGGGCGGGAAAACGGGAATCAGCCCCCCTGGCGAACCTTCTCAGCAGCCGCATCGACCGCATGCTTTCAAACAGCGAGATAGAAAAACCCTCCAGCGTCATGGGTGTCCGGGGGGCCGCAGCGGAGGAGATGGAGATGGACTGGATCGGTTCCGAAAGCGATCCGTACATATCCCGGGGCCGGGATCAGCTGAGAGAGGGGGATTATTCCGCTGCGCAAAAAACCTTTTCCCAGGGTCTTGAAATTGCCCAGGATTATGGAGAGTCCGATTCAGAAGCCGAACTGGCCTTTCTTCTCTCCTGGACCCTTTCCGTCGAAGGAAGCACAGGACCTGCCCTTCACTCCCTGAGCCTGCTGCAGGTCGACCCCTACACCCCCTGGTACCCTGAATACCGTCTGCTTCATGCCCGGCTTCTTCTGGATTCCGGGGCTTCAGAACAGGCGGCTGAAATACTGAGACAGAACCGCGGGATACAGCCCCTGCAGAAAGAGGACGAGCTGATTCTGGGAATCGCCCTCTTCGAAGGCGGCGGAAAAAACCGGAAGGAAGCCCTTGAAATACTGAACGGGCTCGCCGCGGAGAACGGAGCTGTGGCGGATATAGCCCGCGCCTATTTACAGAAATAATCCCCGTCTTCCTGAAGCGGCTTTACCTTTTTACCGGTTCTATTCTGTATATGGAAACGGTATATGATTCATCAGGATTTAACAGTGCAGAAACAGAGGGCCCCAGGGAACGCATCGCCGCTGCGGGACCGGGAAGAATAGCGGATGTCGACCTTTTAAAGGCCCTTCTGGGCTCCGGAACACGGAACTACCGGGTGGATTCCGTAGCCGGCAGCCTGCTGCGGTACTTTGACAATATGGGAGGCACGAGAAGTCCCAGCTATCAGGATCTCCTCAGCCTTCCGGGAATGGGAACGGCCAAGGCGGCCCAGATTATCGCGGCCTGGGAATTCTGCCGGCGGCGGCTGCGCCCTGCGGAAGCCTCCGTCCGGACTCCTGAGGACCTGATACCCCTTATCCGTCATTACGGAGACAGGCCGCAGGAACATTTCTTGAGTATTCCCCTCAACGGGGCCCACGAAGTGATTGGAATCCACATTGTTTCGGTGGGGCTAGTAAACAGAACGTTGGTGCATCCCAGAGAAGTGTTCCGTCCTGCCCTGGAAAGCTCCGCCGCAGCCCTCATCTGTGCCCATAACCACCCTTCGGGAAGGCTCGAGCCCTCCCGGGAAGACCAGGAAATCACCTTACGTTTACTACGGGCAGGTACGCTATTGGGAATTCCGGTGCTGGATCATCTTATCTTTCACGGGAGCAGATTCTACAGCTTCCTGAGCGAGGGACAGATCCGTCATGGGGGAGAATGGGAAAAGTAGCCGAAAACAAAAAGGGCGGTCTGCCTGACCGCCCCCGACTCTAACAAAAAACTCCGCAAACGGGCAACCCGCCGCAGAGCTCCTCCTTTTTGTTAACAGAATGCTAACACGGAACCTGGAATACCGCAACAAAAATCTTTGGAAACTTTCGGAATCAGCCGCCGGGAAGAATATTGGCGACATAGAGCAGGTACTTGGCCCTGGTACACCCCACATACACCAGTTCATCCGTAATGTTATGGTGCTGCTCCCCAGGGGTAAACGTATAATCGAGAAGGAGGATTACAACATCCGACTCGAGTCCTTTGAACTGGCTGATAGTCCTGAAGCAGATCCCCTTCGAATGGGTCATGATCTCCGGCTCGAGCCTGTAGCCGCATACCGACCCGGCCTGACTGAGGGCGGAGTTCTCGTAACTGAGATTCGACAGGATCGTTATCATGCCCCTGTTCAGCTGGTGCTCCTGAAGCAGAGTCCGGATCGTCTCATCCACAAAGGAGACAACTTCATCACGCTGGGAGAAGTTCTTTTCCACCGGATCGTTCCCGGACATCTCCAGGGGAACGGCAGTAGCGCCGAGACCTGTTTTTCGCACAGCGAAGTCGAGAATGCTGGGGGTATTGCGCAGGTTGTTCTTCAGCCGAAAGATGTAATCCCCCAGCTCCTTTGATGCCAGCAGCTTTACGACGGGAAGCTTGGTGTCGGGCTGAAAGATGGACTGGTTGTCATCGTAAAATATATAGATGACCCGTTCATCCCGGTTGGTAAAAAAGTAGTCTATGCAGTCACACCACTTATCCTCGAAGTCCTGGGCCTCATCGATGACAATGGCATCAAAGGTGTCCTTGAGGGTGTATTCATGGAAAATGAGCTCCAGCGCCGAGGGAAGCCTGTCCGAGAAGAAATCCCGGTCTTCGCTGCAGGCTGAATCCGCGGGGGATCCGGGCAAAAGGGTGTTCAGAACCCGGGCGAAAACCTCATCCTGAAGGAACTTCTCCCTGCGAAAAATGGCCCGCAGGTCCACATGACAGGGGACCTTGGAGATCCAGCGGAGATACTCGAGATAATCCCCCCGGGAATCGAAGAACTCCTCTTCTCCTGTTTCCCGGTAGAGTCTGCCCATGAAAGAGACGAACTCGCGTTTCATTCCGACCTCTTCAAGGATGGCAGCCAGGAAGTCAGCCAGGACCTTCAGGGCGAAGGTATGAAAGGTTTCGATGGTTACCCGGGAAAGACCGCCGATTTTGCGCAGGATCTCATAGCGCAGATTGGAGGAGAAACAGAGAAAAAGAACGTGCTTGCCCTCATCCGCAAGGCGCATTGTTTTTTTAATCGCCAGCCAGGTTTTTCCGGTCCCGGCGGCCCCCTGAAAACCGACCCTGCTTTTATCGTCAAAGAGGTTCAGCAGGTAATCCTGAAAACGGCCAACCGATTCCAGCTCTTCCTGCTGACGGCGCATGGCGAAGAGCATTGAGCGATGCAGAACCATATTGCCTTTGAAAAGTGAGAGAAACTGCTCCCCCTCCTCCCGGGACAGGGAATTGTTCTCCTGGGGCCGGGTATAATCAAAGAGCCGCTGGATCCAGTCATACAGGCGGTCCAGGTTGCCCGCATGCAGAACGTTGAACTCGTTCAGGTCCCGATGCCCGAGATTATCGCTGATTACCGCCTCGGGAAAGCAGACACCCCAGGAGAAAATCCCGGAAAAGGGGGTCCTGAAGTGGTTTCGGTAAAGATCCCGGAAGGCGTACTGGGCGTAACGTGCCTGCCGTACAGGGTCCTTGATGCGGATGCGCTGTCCGTAGCGATTGACGGAAAACCAGGCGCTGTCGATATTCTCAATCTGACCGCCCTTGATCTCCAGGGTAAGGAAGCCCCGATCCTTTTTAAAGATAATAAAGTCACACTCGCCCCGTAGGTTACGGTTCCCGGTCCAGGTCACATTATGAAAAACATGAAACGAGTCATCCAGCTGCTTTTTGAACTGTTCAAACATGAAGATTTCGGCACCGGACTCGATCTGCTCCGAATCCAGTGCCTCAGGATACATTACTGCCATGGGTCTCCTTATCAGTTCCGCTGACGATTTCTATATGAGGATAGGGCAATTCAATGCCCCGGGACGCAAAGGTCTCCAGTAGATCCACGGTTATGCCGTTCTTTACGGCAACATAATCGCTTTTTTCGAACCAGACCCCCAGGAGGGTCTCAACACCGGAAGAGGAAAACTCCGTAAACATGACAAAGGCTTCGGGATTGTTCAGCGCCAGGGGATGCCGGCTGACAACCTGACGCAGCAGCTCCTCCACCAGCCTGAGATCCGTACCATAGGGCACCCGCAGCTTGAAATCCATACGTCGAACCGGGAATTTTGTAATGTTGGTAACCACCGAGGTAATCAGCTTCTGGTGGGGAATCCGGATAAGAGTATTATCGAAGGTCCTGAGGCGTACAGCCAGCAGGTCTACCGCATAGACTACACCGGTTGTGGTCTCCACCTGAATGACGTCCCCGATGGTAAAAGCGTTCTCGGAGACAAGAAAGAGACCGGCAATAATGTTGCTCAGGGAAGACTGGGATGCGACACCCACGGCAACTCCGGCGATACCTGCGGCGCCCAGGATACCGGTGACCTGTACTCCCATGCGGGAAAGAGCTCCCACAAGAACAAAGAAAAGACCCGTGTACCAGACCAGTTTTCGTACTCCCAGCCGGACCTGCTGTGAAGCTCCGCGAAAAAAGAGGGCGATTCCCGGCATAAGGATCATACGGACAAAGGCGATCCCCAGCACCAGCACAAGGCCGCCTTCGAAAAACTTATCCCACTGTATCTGTTCAAGGCGTATCAGATTCTGCATTCTTCTACCCTTTTAATTTCAGTAATAGGAGGCCAGGTTACGGAAAAAATCAAAACTTTTTCGAATAAGACTGCTGTAGCTCGGATTTTTTGGATGCGAGACTCTGCGGACAGATGGTCCTTCAACTTTCTTTTTGAAAGAGAGAGAACTGGCATGTTCGTTACCCCGGAAGGAGAAGATAATATCATCGGTAATAAAGCCCCTGGAGGAAAGATAGAGCCCCAGATACTCCACCCGGATACAGATGCGGCTGAAATCCAGGATCTCCCCGGAGACATTCACCACCTTCATGTCGCACCTGGCGCAATAATAGGGCAGATCCAGCTCATCACTGCGGTGACGGACCTCAAGGGGAGAGGAATAAACGATTTCGCCGCTATCCGGGGCACCGAAGAGGTTCTTGGACAAAATCATGGAGGATACCGTCATCAGGGTACGCTCCTTTTTCAGGGTCTTCAGGTTCAGCACCAGGGGGATCAGGGTGGTAAAAAGAGCGGATTCCCCGTCGGGAAGCAGTATTGGCTCCAGGGGCTGGGCGGCTATGGGGCGATCAGGGAGGGATACCTCCGCCACCAGAAGGTCATTATCGTCATCCACAAAATAGTTTGACCAGGCGGGCAGCTCGGGCTTGGGTTCGACGGAAAACCGGAAAGATCCCTCCAGGGGAGGCCGGTTTCCCATGGCGACACCGTACTGTTCCGCCGAATCCAGAGCCAGGCGCCAGCCGGATTCCTGACGACTGATCCACACCCTGCTCCGTCCGAACTGAAGCAGCCGGACTTCACCGGGGGGCGTGGGCAGATAGTTCCAGACGCTCCCGACACCGGCTCCTTCAATAATGCGATCGTTCATGTTCATCAGTGTAAATAAAAACTGGTCAATTGGCTATCCTTATGTTTATACTGGTCAGCAAATGATGTATCGAATATTAAATGTTCGTCAGGTTCCCGGGGAGGACTTCAAGGTCTGGTTCACCGATGATTACTGGGATCTGTTTCTCTGGATCGACAGAAACAAGCGAATCAGTTCGTTTCAGCTTGGCTATGGAAAACCCTCGGAGGAGCAGATGTTGATCTGGCGCAGGGGCGGCGGCCTCACTGCCGCCAGGGTCAGTGACGGCGAGGAAACCCTCACAGAAAACCGGACCCCCCTGCTCACGGAAACCAGTGACTATGATCTGGATTCGGTAATCGAACGCTTTTCAGGGGACAGCAAAAAAATCAATTCAAAAATCGCCGACTTTGTCGTATCCACCCTCACGCGCTACCGTCAGGCTCAGAGACGCCTGTAGGCGGAAGCGTAAATTCTCAAAGGGGCGGGATAGCCCTCTACGGTCCGCCCGGGGTCTTCCGGATCCAGGAAACTCTCCAGGGACTGGGTGTCCACCCATTCGGTTTTTCGCTGCTCAGTGTGGGTCATGGAAAAAGCTTCATGGATGCGGACCTTCTCAAAACCGCTCCGTTCCAGCATGTTCTTCAGGGCCTTGACCGTGGGAAGGAACCACCATCCCGGGGCCTTCATATAGCGCTTTCCCGGAAAGAGACAGGACTCATCCCCGCCTGGAATTCCGGCGGTTTCAATCACCAGATGTGCCCCGGGCTGCATGGCCGCCGCCAGGTTTTCCAGGGCCATAAGGGGATGCCGCCGGTGATACAGAACTCCCATGAAGAAAACCAGGTCGAAGAAGGGACCGTACAGGGCAAGGTCATCCACACCGAAGAGCTCGAAGGCCAGACGCCTGTCCCGATAAAACTTGCGGTTCAGGTAATAATAGAAGAAGTAGCGCTCCACCGGTTCGCAGCCGATCACCAGGGAGGGATCGTGTTCCAGCATCCGGTACATGTAGTAGAGGTTGTTGCAGCCCACATCCGCGACTCGGCATCCCCGGATATCCGGATTCGCAAGTTCCATAACCCGCCGCCACTTGATATCGCTTCTCCACTCGGCGTCCACCTCAATGCCGGCATACGAGAAAGGTCCCTTCCGCCAGGACTTGAGATCCTCCAGCGCTCCCCGCAGAACCCGTTTCTCCCCGGGGTCCGGACTGAGATCTTCACCAAAACAGACGACGCCGTCGCGTATACCGAAGTCGTCTGTGGAGAAAACCGGCAGCCGTACGGCATTCCGCCACCAGCGCCTGTTGTAGGGGCGGTTCAGCTGACTGCTCATGCTTTCCCGCAGGGCGGCGACCTTTTCCGCATTTTCCCGGGGCAGGGATAACCTGTCCTCAGCCCACTGGTCAAGATACTCTCGGCTAAAATCGACGGATACCACGGAGACCCTCAGCGTTTGAGACAGATAAAGGAAGAAAAATTATACCAGCAGAAGAACCGGTCCACCGAGGCGAATCCTGTGTCGAAAAAGAGGGCCTCCTCTTCCTGGACCGAATAGGGAATCAGAACATTCTCCAGGGCTTCCCGCTTCTGGGAGATCTCCAGCTCCGAGTAGCCGTTGGCCCGCTTGAAATCATAGTATTTGTCTATGAATATGCGGCTCATGTCCGTATGGCTCTGGGTAGTTTTGTCGGAAACGATAAGGATTCCGTTGTGCTCCAGGGATTCGTAGATTTTCCGCACAAGGGCTTCCCGCTTCAGGGGAGAAACAAACTGCAGGGTATAGTTCATCAGGATCACGCTGGCTTTATCCAGCGAGGTATCCTCGATAGACTCGTTGCGAATCACGACGGGAGAATCCTCTCCGTACATCTCCTCCAGTTTTTCCCGGGCCCGCTGGCACATGGCCGGCGAATTGTCCACCCCGACAAGAGAAACGGAATCGAATCCCTTCGCCTTCAGGGCTTCTGCAGCCAGGATCGTACCCGTTGCGGTAGAACAGCCGAGATCATACAGTATGCTCCCGGCCTGGTAGAACTCAGCGCTCAGGGAGGCACTCATCTGTTCGACCTGACGATACCAGGGAATGGAACGGTCGGCCATATCGTCAAATACCCGGGCCACTTCGCTGTTGAACACGAAGGGCGCAACGCCGGGCATCGGGGTGTCGAATATCCGGTCCCGGGGCATCAGTTCATCTCGAAGCCGCCGTCCACGTTGAGGGTCTGGCCGGTCATGTAGTTGGACTCTTCGGAACAGAGGAACAGTACGGCATCGGCCATCTCGTCGGGCAGTCCGGGACGGAGGAGAGGAATCTTTCCTATAAGCCGGTCCACCTCCGCCTGGGCCTTTTCTTCTCCCACACTGCTGATCTTGTCCTGCACATTCCTGCGCCACATGGGGGTATCAACGACACTGGGAGAAACGGCGTTTACATTTATGCTGTAGGGAGCCAGGGCCAGGGCTACCGACTGGGTCAGACTGATAACAGCCGCCTTGGACGAGGCGTAGTGGATCTGCAAGGGCCTGCCTGAACGTCCGGAGATGGAGGAGAAGTTCACGATTTTGCCGAAACACTGACCGGCTTTCGTCTTTCCCACCAGGTCCTCGGGAACGCGTTTTACCATCTCCTTTGCCACGGCCTGCATCAGAAAAGCAGCACCCTTCTGGTTTATATCTATTACAAAGTCCCAGTCCTTCTCGGTAACATCGAGAAACCACTTGCTCTGTACCACCCCGGCGGTGTTTACCAGGATATCGATAGACTTCAGCTCCTCCACGGCCTTGGCCACAGCAGAGTAAATCTCGTCCACCGAGGCAAGGTTGACCTTAAGTGCGAAGGCATCGCCCCCGGCGTTCTTTATTTCCGCGACAGTTTCGGCCAGGGCTTCCTCGGAAACATCCGCCGCGGCGACTTTACAGCCTTCGGCGGCAAGACGTAGTGCGCAGCTGCGCCCTATGCCTGAACCGGCGCCGGAAACCAGGGCGGTTTTCCCGGTAAATCTGGAATAATTTTTCATGCTGTTTCCTCCTTGAAAGCCCCATTCTGCCACATTAGCTGATCCCAGTAAAGCACAGCTGAATTCAAAAGGGCCCGCTGCAGCTGCAGCGGACCCCGGAAAAGGAGGCAATCGGCAGTCCTAACCTTTCAGTCCTGTTGTCGTTATACCCTCAACAAAATATCGCTGGGCGAAAAAGAAGATCAGGATCGGCGGAATCATGGTAAGCAGGGACATGGCCATGAGCTGGTTCCAGCTTATGGCGTCGGTTATATCCATGGACATCCGCAAGGCCAGGGATAGGGGATACTTCTTGACGCTGTTGATGTAGATAAGGGGATTCAGAAAGTCATTCCAGCGCCAGATAAACTGGAAAATTCCGGCGGAAAAGAGAGCCGGCTTCAGCAGCGGAGCCATAATCCGGGTAAAGATGGTAAAGGAGTTACAGCCGTCGATATAGGCGGACTCATCCAGCTCTTTTGGAATTCCCCGGATAAACTGCACCATCATGAAAATAAAGAAGGAGTAGGTGGCAAACATCGCCGGGACAATAAAGGGCAGATAGGTGTTCAGCCAGCCCAGGCTCCGGAACAGAATGTACCGGGGTATGATGATCACCGCGTTGGGCAGCATGAGCTGGGAGATCATCAGTATAAACAGGAGCTTCTTGAAAGGAAAGCGGAAGCGGGCGAAACCGTAGCCCACCAGAGCGCTGGAAACAATCGTTCCCAGAACGGTGGGAATAACCATCAAAAAGGTGTTGATAAAGAAGGTCCCGTAGGAATACTGCCCGGATCCCTGCCACCCCCTGGCATAGGCATCGGTAACCAGCTCTCCGGGGATAAGTCCCAGGGAGGTAAAAATCTCCTGGTTTGTCCGGAACGAGGAGGCAAAGAGCCACAGCAGGGGATAGACCATTACCAGACCCAGCAGGGAAAGAAAGATGTAGGCCGCAATCTTGTTCTGTTTTATATCAACTCTCATCTCAGTTCTCCCCGTCTTCATAGTGGGTCCAGTAGGGCGACGATTTGAATACCATCGCTGTAAAGGCCATCATTATGGCAAAGAGAATCCACGACAAGGCGGATGCATAGCCCATCTTGAAGAAATTAAAGGCGTTTTCGTAGATCATGAGGCCATAGAGGTAGGTCGCCTTCATGGGACCGCCGTTGGTAATGACAAAGGCGGGGGTAAACTGCTGGAAGGCGTTTACCATCTGCATGATCAGGTTAAAGAAGATCATGGGGGTAATCAGGGGCAGGGTAATATTCATAAATGTCCGGATCCGGCCGGAGCCGTCCACCGTGGCAGCGTCATACAGATCCCGGGGGATCTGCTTGAGGCCCGCAAGAAAGATTACCATGGACGAACCGAACTGCCATACCGTCAGGAGACTTATAGTATAGAGAGCCAGGTCAGGATTTCCCAGCCAGTCAATTCTCGGTAGATGCAGGGTCGAGAACAGCTGATTTATCAGCCCCTGTCGGGCAAAGAGAAACTTCCACAGGATGGAAACGGCGACACTGCCGCCG
This sequence comes from Marispirochaeta aestuarii, assembly GCF_002087085.1. Taxonomy (NCBI): domain Bacteria; kingdom Pseudomonadati; phylum Spirochaetota; class Spirochaetia; order Spirochaetales; family Spirochaetaceae; genus Marispirochaeta; species Marispirochaeta aestuarii. The sequence continues at coordinate 10,031 of NZ_MWQY01000031.1, forward strand.
AGAATGGAAGGCATATAGTAGACTGTCCGGTAAAAGTTCACATACCTGATTTTCAGGTTGAGGACCATGGCAATAAAAAGAGCGAAGGCCAGTTTCGCCGGAACCGCGATAAAAACATAGATCAGCGTAACCTTCAGCGACTGCAGAAAGGTTTTGTCATCGCTAAAGATCTGAATGAAGTTCTGCAGGCCGACAAACTTCGGCGGTGTCAGAATCGAGAAGCGGGTGAAAGAGTATACCAGCGATGCTATAAACGGATAGAGCTGGAACGCCAGCATCCCGATAAGCCAGGGGCTGATATAGAGGAATGCAGCGTAATTATACCTCTTCCGTGCTTTCAGTTTTGCCGTTGCGGTATTCATGTTCAGAAATCCTTATAAAGCCCCCTCCCTTCCGGGAGGGGGGTACGATTCATTTCTTCTCGAATGGATAGAATTACAGCTGTGACAGAACCTTCTCCAGGTCCTCCATCATCTGAGTTGCAGCTTCCTCGGGAGTTAAAACCTTGTATCCGACCTGCTGTACGTAGTCTTTTACAATAGTCTCTATCTCTTTGTTCAAGCTGGGACCATTTTCCGGACCGCCGCTGTAGGGCAGTGCAAGATTGACTGCGGTAACGACATCGGTATCCAGTTCGTCTGCTGCAGCCAGAATATCCCGCGCCCTGGATGTCGGGGGAACACCGCGACAGTCTTTAAGGATATTGATGGCTTCTTCGGAATTGAAGAACCAGTCGATGAATTTAATCGCTTCTTCCTTGTTGGCTGATCTGCTGTTTACAGCCAGAAGCTGGGAAGGTGTAGTCTGCAGCCCGGGATTTACCGCATCCTCGGGAATCGGAAAACGGGCAACGGTCATGTCAAAGGTTGTTGCATTTTTTACAGTAGTATAAACGGATGCCCAGGATGAAATCATTCCGTAACTGCCGTTCAGCCAGTTGGGGATCTGGTCCCAGCCCTTGCCGTCATAGAGAACGGTCTCTTCCAAGGGTGCAAAGGCCCCCGACTCAAACGCGCCATCAATATATTCCAGAACCTCCACCAGGTCCTGCTTTTCAAATCCGAAACTGAGATCGTCTTTTATAAAATTGTTACCGGTTTTCTGTTTCAGCTGAATTTTTATGACATACCAGAAGTGCTGCGGCTGAAGCCCCATAAGGTACTTATCTTCACCCAGGGCCCTGACCTTGCCGCCATAATCAAGAATATCCTGCCAGGTCCAGGATTCCTTTACCGGAATACCCGCGTCCTTCAGGAGCGGTGAATTGAGGGTCAAGCCGAAGGCATTCAGTCCGGTTGGCAGCCCGAGGAGATAATCCCCGTGAGCACCATAGGCTCTGGTGAATTTCATATCGAAGCCGCTCATGTCGATCTTGTCCGTCAGCGTATTCATATCAACAAATACTTCACCCTGGGCAGCCAGGTCGTGGACCCATTTGTAATCGATCTGCACCACATCGGCGGCGGTCCCCCCGGCCAGCTGGGTAACCAGCTTCTGATAGTAGGAATCGAATCCGCCGTATTCGGCCTCGATTTTTACGTTGGGGTTCTTTGCCTCATAGGCTTCGATGGCAGCCAGTGTTGCCTTGTGCCGGGTATCGCCCCCCCACCAGGAGAACCGTAAGTTCACCTGGTCCGAAGATCCGTCGGCAGATTCACCCTGACCACCGGCGAAAACCAGCCCGGCGGACAGAACAATAACAGACAGTAAAAGTAGTTTTCTCATTTTCTCCTCCTTTAAGGATAAACAGTAGAAATACATGAAAAATGGTACCATCCTGCAGGAAATCACATAAGAGCCAATGCTTATGATTATGGTATGAAGAATTGGTACCCTCAAAACAGGAACCTTTGAAAAAGACACTTTTATTGCGAAAGGTTGCATTACTTAAGATCCGTTAACATAAACAGATTGCAGGTTTTTGAAAAGAGATGATAGTATTACCACCACGGCTTAGCAATGTATACCTTGTTGATAGTTGACGACGAATACGAGATACGCAACGGACTCTCCAACCTGTTCCCCTGGCACGAGACGGGCTTTCAGGTCCAGGCTGTCCGTGAGAACGGCCGGGAAGCTCTGGATTATATTATTGAGCATCCCGTGGATGTGGTGCTCTGCGACATCATGATGCCCGAACTGTCCGGAATAGAGCTGGCCAGAGAACTCCGGGACAGGCATCCCCGGATAAAGGTCGTCTTTTTAAGCGGTTACCGTGATTTTGAATACGCCCGCAAAGCCCTCTCCTACGGGGTCAGAAACTATATTGTCAAACCGACAAAATACTCTGAACTCAGCCACGTCTTCCATCAGTTGAGGGAAGAACTCGATGAAGAGCAGTCTTTATCCGGACCGCAGGGCCCGGATAAAACTGAAGCCGAAGCTCCTCAGGAAGGCGGCCTGCAGGAGCGGATCATAGCCAGGGTACGGAAATATATCGATACGAACTGTCACGATGCAAGCCTCGAGAAGGCCGCCGATCTGGTCCGTATGAATCCCCACTATCTGAGCAAACTTTACAAACAGGTTACGGGAGTAAATTTCTCCGATCACCTCCTGGGAGTAAAGATGGACAGGGCTGCGGAACTGCTGAGGGGCATCAACTACAGGACCCATGAAATCAGCCGAATGCTGGGCTATAGCTCCCCCAAGAGTTTTTCCCGGGCCTTCAAGCAGTACTATGGAATGAGCCCCAGGGAATTCCGGAACTCAAAACCTCCGGTTGAGTAATTCAAAAAGAGAAGGATTCTCCCATGGTGGAACACAAGCAGTCGCGCTTCTTTTTACGAAATTTTGCCCTTTTTCTACTGCCGGTTTTCGTATCTCTTATGCTGCTGGGATCCATATCGATTGCCATAACCCAGAAATTCGTACGGGAAGAGATTGACCGGAAGGACAGTATTCTGCTCGGTCAGATCATGGCGGCGATTGAAGTAATGCTCAATGAGATGGATTCCCTGAATCTGAATTTCGGGACCAATCCGGAGATCAACTTCGGCTTGAAGCGCATCCTCAGAAGCGATCCCTACAGCCTGACAAATACGGAAATAGACAAACTCTCCATGATCAGAAACTTTATCGACGCCCCGGCGAACTCCCGCCCCTATATTCATTCCATTTACGTATACATGAACAACAATTACGGCCGGCTTCTGACTACAACGGAGGGCCTCACATCCCTGGATACCTTTTTCGACACTCAGTGGTTTGTACGTTTCCAGACCTCCCCTGCCGAATCCCTTATGTGGACGGAGGTTCGGAACATTCGTCAATACGCCTTTGAACGGGAATCGAAAAGAATTCTGAGCATATACCGCAGGCTCTTTTCGTCGGGGGTAGCCCGGACCGACGGGGTGATTGTTCTCAACATTAACGCCGCATATATCGAAAACCTTCTGAGTTCCCTGCGAATATACCCTGAGCAGCGTCTTTTAATCAGTGACGGCGAGGGAAACGTCCTTTTCGGGAATCCTCCGGAGGGATTTTCCGCCAAAGCCATTGTTTCAGACACGGAAAATTCCTACTCCGTATCCCGGCTCGAATCCCGGCGTTACGGCTGGAACTACATCTCCGTAGTACCCACGGAGATTATCTACGACATCCCGTCCCGCCTGAGCCTGATAACCTTCGGCGTATTCGTTTTATCAGCACTGATGGGACTGACAATAACCTACGTGCTTACCCGACGAAATTACCGCAATATCCAGAATATTATCTCCATTATCGATTCTGCGGAGAACGACCAGCCCCTTCCGCCCGGGCCCTCCGGGGTACATGACGAATACGGGTATATCGTCCAGAACCTGCTTAAAACCTTCATCGAACGCAGCTACCTGAAGGTCCAGCTCTCCGAAAGAATGTACCGAACCCGGACTATCGAGCTCCTGGCCCTGCAGTCCCAGATGAACCCCCACTTTCTCTTCAATACCCTGGAAACCATCAACTGGAAGATCCTGGGCTTTACCGGAAAACCCAACGAAGCAAACGAAATGATTACCAACCTCTCGGACGTTCTGCAGTACTCCCTGAGGGGGGATCAGCGGGAGGTCTCCCTGGAGGAAGAGATCGAAAACACCAGAAGTTACATCGCCATACAGAAAGTCCGCTACCGGGACAAATTCGAGGTTATCTGGGACTGGGACGAAGAACTCCTTGAGTGCGGAGTCATGAAACTTCTTTTACAGCCTCTGGTGGAAAACTCCATATACCACGGTATTAAAACCATCAAGGGTTCCGCCGCAATCTTTATAACAATCCGTTCGGCAGGAGAAACCCTGGAGCTTACGGTTCGGGATACCGGTAAAGGCATGTCTCCGGAGGACCTGGAGAAAATCCGGGATTCAATAAAGGAAGAGCGGGAAGAAAAGGACCTCTCGCACCATATCGGTCTGTATAACACCAACAAACGGCTGAAGCTGCTTTACGGAAAGGAATATGGCCTGTTCATTGACAGCCTGCCGGGAAAGGGAACCACAGCAACGGCAGTTCTGCCCCTGCATATTTCCTAGTTCACTCCTGCCCCAGGGACTTCATTTTTCGCCACAGGGTACTTCGGCTTATCCCCAGAGAACGGGCCGCCTGGGAATAGTTACCTCCCGCAGCCTCAACCGCAGTAAGGATGGCCTGCTTCTCCAGAGTTTTCAGCTCCGGAACCGTATCTTCCTGCAGAGCTGCTGTATCAGGTAAGGAGGATCTCGCCGGAGTATCAGCGGAGAGCCCCTCTATATCGCCGCAGTCAACTATGTTCTCCTCGCACAGGGCGGAGAGACGTTCGCAGAGATTGGCCAGTTCCCGTACATTCCCCGGCCATGAGTAGGACTCCAGCAGTCCCATGGCGCCGGGGTTTACCGCGACTCCTGGAAGTCCCATACGGCTGCGATAGAGATTCAGGTAGTGCTTCATGAGCAGGGGTACATCCTCCCGGTGCTGCCGCAGGGGGGGCACATTGATGCGCAGCACATCGAGACGAAAAAGAATGTCCTGCCGGAATTTTCCCTCCTTCGCCATGGCTCCAAGGTCCTTGTTGGTGGCGGCTATGATCCTGACATCGATGGGAATGACCCGGTCGTGACCTATGCGCATGATCTCCCGTTCCTGGAGCACCCTCAGGAGTTTGGCCTGCAGGGGGAGCGGGATTTCCCCCACCTCATCGAGAAAAATGGTCCCCTCGTGGGCAATTTCGAAGAGCCCGGCCTTTCCGCCCTTCATGGCGCCGGTAAAGGCCCCTTCGGTGTATCCGAAGAGTTCACTTTCCAGAAGCTGCTCCGGCAGGGCTGCACAGTTGACCGCCACAAAGGGACCCTGGGACCGGGTACTCATGCGGTGAATGCTGTGGGCAAAGAGTTCCTTTCCGGTACCCGTCTCTCCGAAGATCAGCACATTGGCATCCACTTTACTGAACTTTTCGGCAGTGCTGATGGCCGTTTTTATCCTGTCGCTCCGGCCGACGATATCCTGAAAGCCGTATTTAGCCGTATGTCCCTTGGTAAGGATTTTCTTGCGGATCTTGTTCTCTATTTCCACAATCCGGCTGACGTTCTGAAGGGTCGCTACAGCCCCTGTAACGACGTTGTCGATCCTGATGGGTACAAAGTTCGCCGCCACATGGGAATCGCCCACGAGTTCCAGGGCCCCCAGGTCCTCTTCTCCCCGTTCAAGAACCCTGGAGATGCTGTCCGATGAGAGCACCGACTCCACCGGACGCCCCAGAATACTCCTCTGAAAACCCAGCATCCTGGAAGCGGAGGTATTCACCGCAGTGATGCGGCCGGACCTGTCCACCGCGAGAATTCCCTCATGGGTATAATCCATGATGATCTGAAAAAACTCGGCCCGTTCCCTCTCCTTTTCCTTTATTTCGCTGGTACGGATCGCTTCGTCCACCGCCTGCTTGATGGCATCCTCCCTGCTTTTTATCCAGGTCGCATTGAGTCCCGTCTGCAGGGCGAAATTGTAGGTCATGAGTCCGCCGACAATGGCATCGGCTCCCCGTTCAACGGCATCGTGGATATAGTAGGAGGCATCACCCTCCTTCTCCACGCGGTAAACCATCACCTCTATGTCCATGATGTTATTGAGCACCGGGGATCCGTAAACCATATTTACCGAGCCGATTACAGCAATTTTTCTTGCCCCGAAACGCCGTTTACACTCATCCAGGGCGCAGATTACATCGTATCCCGTAACCGGGATCTCCACCACGGTGATTTCAGGATGATACTCCCTGAGGGCTGCACAGGTTATTCCCCTGGCGATAATGATATCACAGTCAAATTTCAGTTTCCGTACATCTTCGGTACCGACGATATGAGTGGTATCAAAACTGACATCCCTGTGTCGCGCCTCCGACAGGTACTTGTGGACCGTCTCTTCCAGATCATAATAGGGAATAACAAAGGTAATCTTGAGCATGAGAAATTGTATCATACTGAAACAGGTGTAGCAAGCTGAATCGTATCATAGTAAAACAGTTTAACCGGCCGGGGTGGAGGGAAGAAATCCTATAGTGGTTCTATGTAATTGCCAGATATATACTTACCAACTTTCGCGGTTTTTTGGCACAAGTATTGCAGTAGAGTATATACCATTAACCACATTCATAATAAGGAGTGTACAATAATGAAGAAAGCACTGGTTTTTATGGTACTGTTGTTAGCAACTGCGGGAATCGTCTGGGCAGGCGGCGGACAGGAAGGAGGTGCTGCAAGCGCCGAAAAACCTGTGGTACTGAGAATCGCTCATACCCATACCGAAGAAGGTCTCTATTACAAAGGTTCAGAAAAGTTCAAGGAACTCGTTGAAGCCAATTCCAACGGCCGCATCGTCGTTGAGCACTATCCCAACGGACAGCTCGGAGCCGACAAGGACATTCAGGAGAGTATCAAGCTCGGAACCCTGGAACTGGGTCTATCCTCCTCTCCAGTCGTATCCCTGAACGATTACTTCAAGCTGCTCGACGCGCCTTACCTCTTTGTTAGCCGTGAGCACGTAAGCAGGGCCCTGGACGGTGAACTGGGAGAGAAGATGGCGAAGCCCCTGGAAGCCCAGAACATCAAACATCTGGGTTACTGGGAGAACGGTTTCCGGCAGATCACCAACAACGTCCGTCCCATATACACCCCCTCCGACCTGGCGGGTATCAAGCTCAGAACCCCTGAAAGCCCGGTGCGGATGAGCACCTTCAAGGCCTTTGGAGCCAATCCCGTTGCCATGTCCTTTACCGAGGTTTTCGGAGCCCTGCAGCAGGGGATCATCGACGGACAGGAGAACCCTCTTGCAACCATCTATCAGGCATCTCTCCATGAAGTGCAGAAGTACCTTTCCCTGACCGGACACGTCTACTCCGCGGTTCACCTGCTGATGAACAACGAGCTTTTCCAGTCCCTGCCCGCAGACCTGCAGAAGGTTCTCGTGGATGCCGGCAAGGAAACCGCCCGTTACACCAGGCAGCTCGGTGCCGAAGCCGATGCCAAACTCGCTGACGTAATGGCTCAGGAGGGCATCGAGGTCAATGAAGCGGATGTAAAATCCTTCGTAGATCTTTCCAAACCCATCTGGCAGACCATCGCTTCCGAAAACAAGTTTCAGGATGCAGGGGACATAATGGATCAGATCGCGGCCCTGGCCGACTGATTACAGGTTCCCTCGCGGAACACGGGCAGCCCCGCGGGGCTGCCTCTTTTTTACGACCGACCTGACAAAACCTAAAAGGAGCACAGAATGAAAGAGAAGCTTGACAGGCTTGTCGATTCCCTGATGGGGGTACTGGTACTCGGCATGACCGTCGTAGTCTCGATAGCCGTCTTTTATCGCTATGTACTTGATCAGCCCCTATCCTGGACCGAAGAGATAACCCGAATGTTCATCGTCTGGCTCTCCTTTCTGGGAGCCTACGCCGCCATGAGAGAAAACAAGCATATCGGCTTCGATCTGCTGGTTGCCAAATTCTCCCCCAGATTCAAAGCCCTGACCGACCTGGTGGGGCAGATCCTGATCGGAATCTTCCTTCTTGTCGTAACCTACCAGGGCTTTATCTTTTCCTATGAATTTCTCGGAGTAACCATGCCCTACACGGACATATCGATCGGCTGGTTCTATTACAGCGTTTTTCCCGTGACCGGAATCCTGATGGTAACCCAGACCGTATTAGCCATCCTCCAAACCCTGAAAAACCTCAAGGCCGCACAATAAAGGAGGGCCCCAAATGTTAGTTGTGTTAATTTTCGGCCTTATGGGCCTTTTTATAATGCTGAACCTGCCGGTGGCCTTCGCCCTGGGAGTAACATCCCTGGCCTTCCTTACCTTTGCCACCAATGTTCCCCTTATCGTCGTTGTGCAGCGTCTTCTGCTGGGGGTCGACAGTTTTACCCTGCTGGGGGTTCCCCTCTTTATCTTCGTCGGAATCATGATGAACCGGACCAACCTGTCCCAGAAGATTGTCGACTTCGCCATGGCCCTGGTAGGGCACATGAAAGGGGGGCTGGCCATGGTTAACGTTGTAACCAGCATGTTCTTCGCGGGCATCTCCGGCACATCCATGGCTGACACTGCCGCGGTGGGAGGAGTCATTATCCCGGCGATGATCGAAAAGGGCTACAAGCCCTCTTTTACCGGGGCCGTTACCGCGGCTTCCTCGACCATCGGAATCATCATTCCCCCCAGCGTCCCCATGATTCTTTACGGTGTTTTCGTGGGATTGTCCGTACCGACCCTGTTCATAGCAGGACTTCTGCCGGGAATCATGATCGGTGCGGCCATGTGTCTGGTATCCCTTATCATCTCCATAAAGGAAGGTTACGGCTCCGAGACAAAGTTCTCCCTGAAGACCCTGGCTAAAACCTTTGTCGAGAGTATCCCCGCCCTGATACTGCCCCTCATTATTCTGGGCGGAATCATGGGGGGAGTATTCACCACCACCGAGGCTGCAGGAGCAGCGGCGTCCTACATAATTCTGTACGGTCTCGTTACCAGAGAACTGCCGCCGAAAAAGATATTTGCAGCGGCAAAAGAGTCCGCTCTCCTTTCGGGACAGGTAATGATTATCATCTCCGTGGCCAACCTGCTGGGCTGGGTCTTTGCCTACGCAAAAATTCCCCAGCTTCTGGTTAACCCTTTCCTGAACCTGACCACCAACCCCTACCTCTTTCTGTGGATCGTCTCTGCCATTCTGATTGTGGCAGGTACTTTCCTCCACGGAACAGCCATGCTGGTCATCGTCATACCCCTTTTCCTTCCCATCGCGGCAAAACTGGGTATACACCCCTTCCACTTTGCCATGGTGGTCATGATGTGCTGGGGTATCGGTCAGCAGACTCCTCCGGTAGGTTCAGCCCTCTACATCACCTGTACCCTGGCGAAAATAGATATGTGGACCCTGACCAAAGCGAACATGCCCTTTGTGGGTTCCCTGATCGCCATCCTGGCCATGGTTATCCACCTTCCTGATTTTATGGTATTCGCCATCCCCAGGGCACTGGGAATGTTATAAACCGAGCATCCAAGGAGTTAAAGAATGTCTTCCGACAAGAAAATCAGAATAGCTGTCACCCTCGGTGATGCCGCCGGCATAGGCCCGGAGCTGACAGCAAAACTCCTGTCTGACCCAACGGTCTTCGACGGGACCAGAATCATCCTGATAGGGGACCAGCGGCAATGGGAAACCGGTATCTCCGTGGCAGGCGTCAAGGCGCCGGTCCCCAGAATTATTGAATCCCCGGACCAGATAGACAGCACCCCAGGAGACTTCCTGCTGCTGGACTACCCCACCCTGGACCCCTCGACGGTGGAATACAGCAAGGTGGATGCCCGTGCGGGAAAAGCCGTCCTGGATACCCTGCTCTTCGCCATCAAGGTTATCCTGGAACAGAAACTCGACGGCTTCATCTTTGCGCCCCTGAACAAGGAAGCCATGCATAAAGGCGGGTCTCCCTACGGCAGCGAGCTGGAACTCTTCAAGGAGCATTTTCCGAACCACAAGGCCCTGGAAGAGATTAACATCCTGGATGAATCCTGGACCATGAGGGTAACCTCTCATGTCGGGATTCGGGATGTCGCTTCCATGATAAGCAAAGAGAACGTACTGGCCGCCATTCGTTTTGTCAACGCCGCCATGAGGGCCTACGGCAAGGAGAATCCCAGGCTCGCGGTTGCGGCCCTGAACCCTCACGGCGGGGAGCATGGCCTCTTCGGCGACGAAGAAGGACGGGCCATCGAACCAGCGGTCGGGGCGGCCAGGGCCGAAGGAATCAGCGCGGAGGGACCGTTCCCCTCCGATACGGTATTCATCAAGCTCAGGGACGGTATCTACGACGCGGTAATCGCCATGTACCATGACCAGTGCCAGATAGCTACCAAGCTGATGGGTTTCCACCGGGGGGTCACCTACCATGCCGGTTTTCCGGTCCCCATCACCACACCGGCCCATGGTACCGCCTTCGATATCGCGGGCCAGGGAGTTGCGGATGTCGGTGCTACCCGGCACGCATTCAAGGTGGTTCGAAATATTGCCCTCAACGCACGCAAAGCCTGAGGACAGAACCCAACAAGAAAACAGCAGAACAAAACGGTCTGCCGGTTCTCCTGACCAGGACGGGAATCAATCCCAGGGGAACCGGTAGTCCATCTTCCAGCGATCCCGGAGTTCCTGCATCTGTTTCTGCAGCACCGGCGGTACGGGACAGCCCCGGGTCTTCCGGTAGTTCCAGGCGATCCACTCCTTTTCTCCCGCAGTGTAGATACGCTCCTCCCCTTCAGCCTTCTGCGAGCTTCGCAGGTCCCGCATTATGGCCCCGGCTATTCGTTTGAAAGTCTCGAGGCCCATAAAAAATTCGGTATTAATGGCAATAAAAAAGTGGCCCAGGGGGTAAGGAATACGCTTTCCCTCTTCGTCAAAGCCGTTGAGGTCCCGCAGGAAGGAACCGCCCTGCAGGGCCGCGGACAGGACTTCAACCACCGTGGCATATCCGTAGCCCTTGTAACCCGCCCCTTCCTCTCCGAGACCACCCAGGGGAGCCAGGGCAGCCCCTCCTGTGGTCAGGTCTTTCAGCACCTGCTGTGTATCCGTTCGCGTCTTTCCGTCCCGACCTATTACCCAGCCGGGAGGAAGCTCTTTTCCAGAGCGGCCGTACATCTCTATCTTGCCCCGCTGGGTCACGGAGGTAGCACAGTCGAGAACAAAGGGGAACTCCTCATCCGTGGGAAAACCGATGGTGAGAGGATTCGTCCCCAGCATATTCTCCACACCGAAGGTGGGGGCAATGGAAGGCCTGGCATTGGTTCCTGTAATTCCGATCATCCCCGCATTGCAGGCCATCAGGGCGTAGTAGCCTGCGATACCATAGTGGGTGGAGTTTCTGACAACAGACATCCCCATCCCGTGCTTCCCTGCCTTCTCGATGGCCATTTCCATGGCTGTTTTCGCCACCACATGGCCCATCCCGTTATTTCCGTCCAGGACAGCACTTGTCTCGGTCTCTTTTACCACATCAATACTGGTTACCGGATTCAGGATTCCCTGATCGATACGATCGATATAGATCGGCTTGAGCCGTCCTATACCGTGGGAATCGATTCCGCGTTTATCCGAGGTAATCAGTACATCCGTAACTACCCGGGCGTCTTTTTCCGGTACACCGCTTTTTATGAGGCAGTCCTTCATGAAGCTTTCCAGCAGATCAAAATCAACCCATGAACAGTCTGCATATTCATCCTGATATGCCATTACACCCCCTTATTACAATGCACGTATAATACCCTATAAAGATACTCCAGGCCTGCCGGAATAATCAAACCTCAAAATACCGAGTCAGATCTTTATTGACATTTTCCTTCTGGCAACAATTTCATTGACACAACACCCTTTTCGCCCTAAGATTAGTTTTCATAGTATACAATCGCTAAAAATGACGAGGAGTTCGCCATGTGCGCTTTCCCCTTTGGGAACGATCCTGCAAAGATTGAAGGCTACCGAAAGTTCTGGAACCGAAGTCCCGCAGCGCGGCCCCTCGTAGGATTCTCCTATAAAAGCTGGTTTCCCCTGGACGAGTTCTCCGCCAGCTCAGGCTGGAAACAGGACAGCGTTCTCAGTCCCCGGATGGTTCGACCCCGGGAGTTCCTTGACGATCAGGAGCGCCTTTTACGAGAAGGGGAGGAAATCGAGGACGACATTCTGCGCGGAGCTTCCCCCTCCCAGGCGATTTTCTGGGGCTGCGGAACCCTGGGCAGCGAGATGCACATTATGCCTGGAAACATCGTCGCGGTGGACCGCGCCCTTGACTGGGATCAGGTGAGCGATGTCTCCCTGGACGCCCACCGGGGCAGTCCCTGGTTCAACACCTACATAGAGTTCATCGACGAACTGGTGCAGCGTTCCCGGGGACGCTTTCCCGTATCCCACGGAACCCTGGTCGGGCCCCTGGATTACGCGGTATCCCTTCGGGGACACGAGCAGACCGCCGTGGATTTGATGCTGGACCCGGACAAGGCCTTCGACCTTCTCCTCAGGCTGGCGGATTTCTTTATCCAGATCACCCAGGAGGCCTGGAACCGAATACCCCTGTTTCACGGCGGTTACTACGACGCCCAGTACCAGCTCTGGTCTCCGGGATCCATCGTCCGCCTGCAGGAGGATGCGGTGGCAGTCATCTCTCCGGACCTGTACAGGAAGTACCTGAGCCAGGTGGACCGCCGTGTTGCCTGTCAGTTCGAGAATACCTTTATGCACCTCCACGCAACATCCATGTTTATCCTGGACCAGCTCCTGGAGATTGAAGAGATTCGCGCCTTTGAAATCAACAATGATGTGGGCGGTCCCCCCGTAAAAGAGATGCTCCCCTACTTTCAGATGGTACAGAAAGCAGGGCGCCCCCTGTTGATCCGGGGCTCCTTTACCGAGGATGAGCTCAAGCTTCTCATGGATTCCCTCGATTCCGCAGGTCTCTATCTTTATATAATGGTAGCCGACGGCGAGGAGATTTCCCGCCTGAAACCCATCGTCGGCATGTAAACAGGAGCAGCAATGAAGATACGCGATATCCGCACCCATCTGTTAAAGGCCCCCCTGGGGGACAAACGTTTTTACTCCTCCCAGGCAGCCTTTCCCGCCCGGACGAGTCTTCTGGTAGAGGTCATCGCGGAAGACGGCCGTGTCGGCTGGGGCGAAGGTGGGCAGTGGGGCCCCACGGAACCGCCTGCCGCAGTGATTGAACAGATATTCAAGCCCATGCTCATCGGCCGTTCCGTTCACGACGTTACCCGGATCTGGGAAGAACTCTACGGCTACACCCGGGATTTCGCCCGCAGGGGACCCTACCTGGAGGCACAGAGCGCCCTGGACGTGGCTCTCTGGGACCTGAAGGGACAAGACCTGGGGGTGCCCATCCATTCCCTCTTCGGCGGAGCCTTCCGGGATTCCGTGCCCGCCTACGCCACGGGCTGCTACTACCGTGGTGCGGACGTCCATGACGAGGCAGCCGTGCTGGAGGCCCTGAAAAAAGAGGCGGCATCCTACGTTGAGGCAGGTTTTTCCATCCTGAAAATCAAGACCGGCCTGTGGCCTGTAGACAAAGATGCCAAACGCATCGCCGCCGTCCGCGAAGCCGTGGGACCGGATATTGCCCTGCTCTCCGACGCAAACCACGCCTACAGGGCCTCAGATGCCCTTCGGGTGGGAAGAATACTGGAAGAGTACGGCTACCTTATGTTCGAGGAACCGGTTCCTCCGGAGGACCTGGACGGTTACCGGCGCCTCCGTTCTTCCCTGAACATCGCTATTGCCGGAGGTGAGTGTGAATATACCCGCTGGGGCTTCCGGGACCTGATCGTCGGCGGAACCCTGGATATCGTTCAGCCGGATATTTCCGTAGCCGGCGGACTTTCGGAGTTCGCCAAGATCCTCGCCCTGGCCACCGCCTACAATCTGATGGTGCTTCCCCACGTATGGGGCTCCGGTATCGCCCTGGCAGCCTCGCTCCAGGCCCTGGCGATTATCCCCGAGTCCCCCTACCGGGCATTCCCCCTCCCCTTCGAGACCGAGCCCATCGTTGAGTTCGACAGAAACCCCAATCCCCTGCGGGACGACCTCATTACCACGCCCTTCAGCCTGGTTGACGGACGCCTACCGGTTCCGCAGAAGCCCGGACTGGGAGTGGAGGTTAACCGGGAGGTACTGAAGAAGTACACAACCTGACCGCAAGGTCGATTGTCAATAATTATCACAGGAGTCTGTGTATGTTTACCAAACTTGAACATGTTGCTTTAAGTGTAAAGGACATTGAACGTTCAATTGAGTTCTACCGTGATGTAATCGGGTTCGAGGTAAAAATGCGTCTGGAACCGGATCCCAAACTTCCCCAGGAAAAGGTGGTAGCCCTCAAGGGCGCTGCACCCCGGATTGCTCATCTGTACCTGGGAGGATTCATGCTGGAACTCTTTCAGTACCTGAGCCCGGTTGGTCGTCCCATCCCCGAGGATTTTACCCAGGCGGACAACGGTTTCACCCACATCTCCCTTACCTCCACCGATACCCGGGCCGACTACAAGTACCTGGTGGAAAAAGGCGTAGAGTTCCTGAGCGAACCGACGGAATTCCGCCCCGGTGTCTGGATCTGCTTTTTTAAAGGACCCGACGGAGAAATCGTGGAGGTACGGCAGACATGAAGCTCGGACTTGAAGGCTCCCGGGCTGTAGTCACCGGTGCCGGAGGAGCCATCGGCGGCAGCATCGCCGAGCTCCTGGTAAAGGAGGGCGCCAGGGTGGCTATCTGGGACATCTCCGCCGAAAAGGCCGGGGAGGAGGCAAAAAAACTGGGAACAGACAGGGCCTTTCCCGTCACCTGCGACGTTACCAACCATGCCTCCATAAAAGTTGCCATGGAAAAATCCGTCGCCCAGCTGGGGGGCCTGGACATACTGGTCAACTGCGCAGGAGGCAGCCACCCGACCACAACGACCTCGGAGGAGCTTCCCTTCTTCGATATTCTTCCCGACGATATGCGCAGGATCATGGACCTTAACTACCTGTCCGCGGTTATGACCTCCCAGGAGGCGGGACGGATCTTCGCCAGGCAGAAAAAGGGAGCGATACTGAACATCTCTTCCATAGCAGGTATTCTTCCTGTTACCCGGGGAATCAGCTACTCCAACGGCAAGGCGGCGACCAACAGCCTGACCAAATGGCTGGCGGTACACATGGCCACCAACTACTCCCCGGACATCCGGGTAAACGCAGTTGCACCGGGCTTTCTGCTGACCGAGCAGAACCGCTTTCTGCTCTTCGACGAAAAGACCGGCGAACCCTCACAGCGGGGCAGAACAGTCATGTCCCAGGTTCCCATGAGACGCTACGGGACTCCTCAGGAGATCGCCGCCATGGCGGTATTCCTTGTATCGGAGCCGGCCAGCTTTATTACCGGTTCGGTTGTCCCCGTGGACGGAGGACTCACCTCTTTCCTGGGAGTATAGAATACGGATTAATCAGAAAAAGGGGGCTGTCTAAGAAGAATCTTAGTCAGCTCCTTTACTATTTTGGGAGTGAGGGT
>NZ_MWQY01000032.1 GCF_002087085.1 Marispirochaeta aestuarii
TGCCGGAGGAGGTAATAAGGTGTGAGAATATCCTCCAATAGGGGACTTTTTTCTTCACGAAAATATCGAGGCTGAATGTCTGGGAAGAGAAGCCGACACCGCAGTGAAAGCACCGAAAGCGCTGAATCCTGCCGAAAAGTCGGGAAGAGTAGCTGCCGTTTCTTACATACCAGGCAGCAGTTTTTGTGGATAGATAATGGTTCCTGCACTCCTTGTTGGGACAGAAAGGGGGATGAAACATTATAAAAACTCCTTTTTTTCAGTGGTTCTACTGCTAAATACCAGCAGAACAAGGAGTTTGCTTCAGATCATCCCCACGGTTCGGGACACTACACAAAGCTTTCACTCTTCCAGGGCACTTCCACAAGCTTAAGCAGCCGTGAAAACAGGCAGTGTACCTGGAAACAGCTTCAGCGAATCAGGATTCAGCATAAAAGCAGTTTTCAGATCTGCCCCCGCAAAAAAAACTTGACAGATACCGCATATCGTTCAACAATACAATAAATATTAAACTGTTAAACTAATTCACCATTACTCCAGCTTAGGAGGCAGCATGAGAAGGAACTGGTACCGCATCGTCCTGGCGATTTCGGTGGTAGTACTGTGGTTATTATTGACCCGCCCGGTAACAGGGCAGGAACTTACAGCCGGTCTGATACTGGCACTGATTCTGGCGCTGAGCCCCCTTCCGGGTTCAAAAGTATACGGCGAAATCAGCCTTGTGCCGAAAAAGATACTCGCGTCCTTTGTATATCTCATTATTTTTCTGGCCGCAGTTTTTAAATCCAATATCGATGTCGCGCTGCGTGTTTTAAGCCCCAGGCTCCCGATAAATCCCGGGATCGTGCGGGTAAAAACCCGCTTGCGGAGTGCCCTCGGCCGGATGGTTCTGGCCAATTCCATTACCCTGACACCCGGTACCATAACCGTCGATATCCGCGACGACGACCTGTTCATCCACTGGATCAACATTCAGTCCACCGACGTCCAGGAATCTACTCAGAAAATCGTCAGTGATTTTGAACGTCATTTGGAGGTGATCTTTGGCTGATCTTATTCTTTTTGTCGCCGGCATCATTGTCCTGGCTGCCCTGGTGCTTGCCTTTGTCCGCTTTCTTGCCGGCCCCGATTATATGAACAGAGTGGTGGCCTTCGATGCCCTGACGATCATGTCGCTCTCGGTAATCATCATGCTGTCCCACTACCTGGAACGTACAGCCTATCTTGACGTTGCCCTGGTATACGCGCTCCTCAGCTTTCTGGGAGTAATTGCCGTAGCCCGTTTTTCGGAAAAGGAGCTCTAGAATGACTGAAATTATCGGAGCTTTACTGGTTTTGGCGGGTGCACTTTTTCTGTTTCTTGCCGCTCTGGGGCTTATCCGCATGCCGGATGTCTACAACCGCATGCAGGCGGGTACAAAAGCGACCACTCTGGGCAGCATGCTGATTTTCATCGGTTTCAGCCTTTACAACCCCGGACACTGGCAGAAGTATCTGCTCCTGATTCTCTTCATCTTTCTGACAAACCCTCTCTCGTCCCATGCTCTGGCCCGGGCGGCCCACTTCAGCGGAATCCCGGCGCTTCTGGAAAAGTACGGATCACCGGAAACCCGACGGGACGACCTCCGCGAGGCCGGAGATCCCGAACAAGGAGGTGTCCGATGATACATGCTGTACTGATTGTTTTTTCCCTGATGATGCTGGCTTCTGCCCTGGCCGCGGTACTGCTCAAGGACGTGACTGGATCGATAATCGCTGCGGGGGTTGTTTCCCTCCTGGCCAGTGTGCTGTACCTGATTTACGGTGCCCCGGATGTCGCCATGACCGAGGCGGCCATCGGGTCCGCCCTTACCACCGTTGTGTTCCTGATCGCCTGGGGCAGAATCAAGGGCGGGGAAGTTGACCAACCGGCAAACAGGGGGTCCAGCAATGATTAAACGCATGAGCGTTCTGGTCCTTATGGTGCTGCTGGCCCTGGTGTTCTTTCCGCTGATATCCGGGATGCAGGACAGGGCTGAAATAGGGAAGCTCGCCACGGCTTACCTGGAACAGGGGGTTGAGGATCTGAACGCCGCCAACCTGGTTACCTCTGTTATTGTCAGCTATCGCGGTCTGGACACCCTGGGGGAAGTTACGGTACTTTTCGCCGCCGCGGCGGGTATCGCTCTGGTGTTTTCCCGTAAAAACGAAAGGCGTGAAAAAAACCATGATGAACGCAGAGAACCCTCGGAACTTATTAAAACCGGTGCGGGGTTTCTGCTGCCTCCCATTTTCATCTTCGGTATCTATATCTTCCTGCACGGACACCTGACTCCCGGAGGAGGCTTTCAGGGAGGAGTAATAATCGCCTCGGGCGTTTTCTACGCCCTGGTGGCTGGGCTCAGGGAGGAACTCTCCCATGGCCTGCTTTCCGCGCTGGAAATGATTTCCGGTGCCGGCTACGTGGCCATGGGGCTGCTGGGGCTCTGGCTGGCCGCCGGTTTCCTGGACCCCCGATTTCTTCCTGCAGGAGAGTTCGGCAGCCTCTTTTCCGCCGGCGCCATACCGGTGATCTATACCCTGATCGGCGTCAAGGTCGGGGCCGAACTGTCGGGGGTAATCGATACCATGAAAAGGAGCCGCCCATGAGCACCCAGCTCTTGACTCTGCTGGCGCTGCTTTTGATGGGGATCGGGGTTTTCGGTCTCCTCTCCCGGCGCCATATCATGAAGATCATCGTAAGTTTTTCGCTGCTGGATACGGGAATCCATATCCTGCTCGTGGCAGTGGGATACCGCTCACAGGGGACGGCCCCGATTTTTGATGCGGACCTGACGGTTCGCGAGGGGCTGGCCAGGGCGGTGGACCCGGTTCCTTCCGCTCTGGTCCTTACGGCCATAGTTATAGGACTGGCTGTTACGGCGCTGATGCTCAGTTTCGCCGTTAAGATCTATCAGCGCAGAAAAACTGTCCATGTGGACAAAATAAGGGAACTCAAATGGTAAATCCTGTTATCTTCATCGCGGCTCTGCTGGGTTTTGCCTTTATCTATCCCCTGGCGGAAACCATCGGAAGAACCTTTGCCCGGGGTATCGCGCTTATCGTTATGGCGTTTTTCGCTCTGGCAGCAGTCTCATGGCTGCTGACGCTGGCCTCCGGCGCTCCGGTGATCGAAACGGGGACCGCCGGCTTCAGCGCTCCCCTCTCCATCAACCTGGCCGTTGGCGTACCCGAGGCTGCGGCCCTGACGGCCGTCTTTCTTGCCGGATTCGGCGCCCTGTTCCATCTGCTGTTCCGTGAGCAGGACCCCTGGCAGGGAAAACGGGTTGTTCTCTTTTTTATTCAGATGCTGGGAGCCGCCGGCCTGATCTTGACCCGGGATATCTTTAACCTCTTTGTTTTTATGGAGATATCCTCCTTAAGCCTCTTCGGCCTTCTGAGCACTTCCCGGGACGAACGGATTTTCGAGGGCGGCTTCAAGTACATGGTCGCTTCGGGACTGGCCTCAGCCTTTTTTCTGATCGGGGTCGCCCTTGTATACCGGGAAGCCGGAACCCTCAGTATCGACGGTATAATCGAAGCCCGGGACAGACTGCAGGGATTCAGCGCGAGCATGGGACTCCTGCTGCTTCTGACCGGGGTCCTGATCGAACTGAAACCCGCGCCGGCCAACGGCTGGGCCCTGGACACCTACGAAGCCGCCGATCACGGCATCGGTTCCATGATGAGTGCCGTCGGCGCCACCGCCATGGCCATGGTTCTCTTTAAAGTTCTGCCGATTTTTTCCTCACCGGCCCTCCCGGTTTTTAAACTCCTGGTAATCGCGGGGGCCGGTTCCTTTCTTATCTCCCAATTCGGCGCCCTGCGCCAGGAATCCTACAAACGTATGCTTGGCTACTCTTCGACGGCCCAGATTTCCCTGGTCGTCATGATTGCCGGGCTTACACCGGTCCTGCAGCATCCCCTGCGGGGATCCCTGCTTACAAGCCTCGCTGCCTTTATACCGGGCGGTGGGCCCGCTGCGGGAACCACGGCCATCGTCCTTCTTCTGCTGGTCAACCATGCCATGGCGAAGGCCGGTCTTTTCTGGATCGGCGGGGCCCTGAAAACCGCCGATACCGGCGGCGGCCCGATACTTCCCGCCTCCCTGCGCGGCCGGCCGGTTCTGCTGACCCTGCTTGGGATTTTCGTCGCCGCCCTGATCGGTCTGCCCCCCTTCCCTGCCTTCTGGGCAAAATGGTCGCTGATCATGGCTCTGGGACAGAGCGACTCCATTCTGGTAATGGCGCTTATACTGGCCGGATCCCTGGCCGAGGCAGTCTATCTGCTGCGCTTCTTTGTTATGAGCGCGCGCTCTTCGCAGGACACAGCGGATATTCTGGAAGAGACTATCCCCGGCGACTTCGAGGGAGAGCCCCCGGTCTACGATGCGGGGGTCGAAATCGGTCCCGGCGGAGCGCCGCAGACCGGACTTGCGGGTAATGCCAAAGAGGCGACAGCGTATGTTCCCGGCTCCTTTGTAAGCGGCGGGGTGCCCGCGCTGCTGGCCGCAGCGGTCCTGACGCTGCTGGGCGCGGGCTGCGCTCTGGCCGCCGGGGTTTCCACGACAATCCTCCTTCCCTTCGCGGCCCTGGTCCTTTTTGCCCTGCTGGACCTGCTGCGCTTTCCGGTCAGGCTGCAGCTGCCTGCGGCCATGACAGTAATCGGCCTCTACGGCTGGTATCTGCTGCCCGACCTGGAAGGGATGCGCCAGCTGTTCGCCCTGATGTTTATAGCCGGTTCCCTGGTACAGCTTGTCGCCTTCATGAACCGCAGGGGCCGGGAACCGGGGACCGCCGCGCTGCTTACGGCCCTGATCCTCTCCCTGGGGGCGCTGACGGTGAGCGTCTCAAACCTCGATCTTTTTATAAGCTGGGAGACCATGACCCTGACATCCTTTCTTCTGATTCAGCGGGGGCGCCGGGCCGCGGCAGGAGCCCTCTGGTACATTAGCTGTTCCCTGGGCGGGGCCTATCTGCTCCTGAGCGGGCTCGCCCTGCTGGGAGAGGGGACATTTGTTACCGCTGCAGGAACAGCGCCGTCAGCGGCAATCCTGATTGCGTTGGGACTGCTTGTTAAACTCGGAGCCCTGGGACTCCACATCTGGCTGCCTGTCGCTTATGCCGAGGCCGAGGATGATTTCTCAAGTTTGATTTCGTCGGTGCTGAGCAAGGCGGGGCTCTTTGTCCTTTTTCTGGGGGCGGGCTTTTTTACCCCGCTGGTGTTCGGCGGCGCCGCTTTTTCCGGAATCCCCTTGAGCACCCTGATCGGCTGGTTGGGAGTCGCCACGGCCCTTGCCGGCGCGATGATGGCCCTGTTTCAGGAGGACATCAAGTACGCCCTGGCCTACTCCTCCATGGGTCAGGTGGGTTACATGGTGCTGACCTGGGCGGCCATGAGCCACCTGGGGTGGATAGCCAGCCTTTACCTTGCTGTCACCCACCTGATGTTCAAGGCCATGCTCTTTCTGGCCGTGGCCGGGGTAATCTACCGTACCGGAACGCGGCTCATGTACCAGATGGGGGGGCTCATTAAGCGCATGCCCCTGAGCTTTATTTCGGTCCTCTTCGCCATAATAGCCCTCTCCGGGGTGCCCCCTCTTACGGGTTTCGGCGCCAAATGGCTCATGTACTCGGCACTGATCGAGAAAGGCTGGTATCTGCAGGCGGGGCTTGCCATGTTCTCTTCCGGGGTCGCCTTTCTGTACCTGTTCCGGCTGATCCATTCCATTTTCCTCGGCCAGCGAAAACCGATCTACCACGACATCAAAGAGGCCCCGGCCTGGTTTATTATCCCCCAGATGATCTTTCTGGTTGTGGTATTCGCCTTCTCCATGTTTCCAAAGATCCTGATTGTTCCCCTGCAGAAGGTCATAGAGCCCTACTTCAGCTCCTCCGTCGTATGGGAGGGCTACAGTGTCATCTCCAGCCTGGGCTACTGGAACGGCAGCGCCGTCATGTACGTGACCATCGGCGTCTTTATCGCCCCCCTCCTGTGGCTGCTTCTCACCAAAGGCCGGGTCTACAGGGTGGAGCAGTTCAACATCGTCTACGCTGCGGAACGGCCCTACAAGCCGGAAACCACCCACTATGCCTATAACTTCTTCGGACACTACCGGAAAGCCCTGGGATTTCTGGTGGATCCGCTGGTTCGACGCTTCTGGCAGGGAACGGCGGAGGCCGCCGGCCAGATTTCAGGGGCCCTGCGGCGCATCAATACCGGAAATACCCAGACATACAGCCTGCAGATACTGGTCTATTTTCTGCTGGCCTACCTGATTACGCGAGGTGGCTTCTGATGGCAACTGCGATACTGACCAAGGCGTTCTACACCCTGATCTCGCTCTTCGTGATCCTCAACTACGGGCTTATCCTGATGGGAACCATGGCCCGGGTCCGGGCGAAGGTGCAGGGGCGCATAGGACAGCCCTTTTATCAGCCCTATATCGACATGATCAAGAACAGCGCCAAGCGGACGGGAATCACCCACGGGGTGATGTTCTTTCTGGGACCCGTCTTCCGGCTGGCCGGCGGACTGGGGACCTACCTCTTCATTCCCGTTATTTTCGGTTCCGCGGTTTTCGCGAACTTCAGTTTCTCCGGTGACCTGCTGCTGGTCATGTATTTTATATTCTTCGGACAGCTCGGGATGGCCCTGGGGGCCGGAGAGAGCGGGCATCCCTTCAGTCCCATCGGGGTCTCCCGGGGACTGGCCCAGATGACCGCCTTCGAACTGCCCTTCAGCCTGGCGGTAATCTCCCTGGCGGCCCAGTACCAGACACTGTCGATTACCGGGATCGTCGCCGCCCAGCAGGGGGGCTTCCAGAACTGGGCGGCCTTTACCAATCCCCTGGCTATGGCCGCCGGCATGCTGGCCTTTCTGGGCATGAGCATGAACAACCCCTTCAGCGTGGTTGTCGCCCCTCAGGAGATCCCCATCGGTCCGCCGACGGAGATGCAGTCCGGCTTTCTGGGTATGCTGCAAGCTAACCGGGCGATCTTCAACGGCGCCAAGATGGTCCTCTTTATGAACCTCTTCTGGGGGGGAGCGGCCCATCCGAACATCTTTATCGCCATCCTGATCATGGTGGCCAAGACCTTTCTGATCTACCTCTACGTGGTAATCGTGGGGGTCAGTTTCCCGCGGTTTAAAACCCATCAGTCGATCCGCTTTTTCCTGGGGGTACCTACCCTGCTGGGTCTGGCGGCAGTAATTCTGCAGATGCTATAGGAAAAAGGAGTTCCAACAATGAGCGACACTAAACAGATCGATACAGCCGTTGCACCGGTAAAGAATCCTGATCCCCGTACGGTATCCGTCCGGCCGATGGAGACGGACGCCGTGGCAGCGGAACAGATTCGTCTCTTTACCGAAGAGGGCAGACTGGCCAACGACGGTCTTGCCGACAGCGACCGGCCGAATTTCTGTGACCAGCCGCCGGAGGTAATCAAACCCTTCAAGGGAGCCTGGGAGAAATTCCTGAACTGGGCCAGGAGCGAGTCCCTCTGGATCCTGGGATTCGGGACCGGATGCGGCGCCATAGAGCTCCGTCCCCTGATGACCAGCCGCTTCGATATGTACCGCTTCGGCATACAGCCCCGTCCCACTCCAAGGCAGTCCAGTGTCTTTATTATCGGAGGTTATGCTTCGGTAAAGACGATGAAGCGCATCGTCCGCAGCTACGAACAGATGCAGGGGCCCAAGTTCGTAATCGGCCTGGGAAGCTGCACCATCAACGGCGGCATGTACTGGGACAGCTACAACACGGTCAACCGGCTGGACCACTATATTCCGGTGGACATCTACATCGCCGGCTGCATGCCCCGCCCGGAAGCCCTGCTGGCGGGCTTCCAGAAGCTGAAAAGGATGATAAAGGAAGGCCGCTGCGAGGGGGCCAACAAATACGCGGAGAACTTCGCCTGGTATAAAGCAAACCAGAAGCGGATCATCAAAGACTGGAACATGCCGGACTACAACTGGTAAGGAACAAAGGGAAGGAATATGAGTATGAACGATAAAGCAGCACAGCTGACGGCCCCCGACGCGGTCAGAACGGTGATTGACGCGCTTTTCCTGCGTTTCGGCGTCTCGGGGCTGGAGGAAAAAAATGCGTACCAGGCCTTTTTGCGGGTCGAAAAAGACGAGGCGGTATCCGTCATTACACATCTTAAGGAGATCGCCGCCTACACGCACCTGTCGTTTTTGACCGCCGTGGACCAGATCGAACGCGGCAAATTCGAGCTTCTCTACATGCTTCACAGCTATGAGAAGAACCACGACCTGGGAATCATCGTCGATGTGGACAGGGAAAACAGCGAGATGGACAGTATTCACCATCTCTGGCCGGCGGCGGAGACCTATCAGCGGGAACTCAGGGAGATGTACGGCGTTATCTTTCCCGGCAGCCCCCGGCTCTACGAAGACTTTGCCCTGGAGGGCTGGGAGGAACTGCCCCCCATGCGGCGGGACTTCGACACAAAAGAGTACAGCGAAAAAACCTATTACGCCCGTCCCGGCCGCTCGAGTACCGATACCCGGGAACACATGAAGAAGAAACTCTACCCCAGCGAGGCGGAAACATGGTAAAAACAGGCAACACCGGGGTCAGCGATCTCGCTACCCGCAACAGCGCCCATATAAACGACAATCCCCGCATGCCGGAAATCGTAAACGGAAAGAGCCGCTTTAACCTGGAGAGCGGAAAGTACCTGAAGGTCTGGCAGGGGCCCCAGCATCCCGGAATTACCGGGAACATGAGCCTTGAGCTTACCATCTGCGGCGACGAAATCGTGGAGTGCAAGACCCATGTGGGTTACCTGCACCGGGGCTTCGAAAAACTGATGGAACGGCGCAAGTATATTCAGTGCTTTCCCATCGTCTGCCGCATCTGCGTGCCCGAGCCCGATTTTAACGAGTACCTCTTTGCCGCCACGGTGGAGGAACTGGCCGGAATTACGATCCCCGAACGGGCAGTATGGATCCGGACCCTGAACCTTGAGATGGCCCGGCTTGCCAGTTTCCTCATGTGGATCGGCGGCCAGGCGGGGGCCTTCGGCATGGGGACCTTAGGACAGTGGACGGTAACCCTGCGGGACTACGTGCTGGACCGTTTCGAAGAGCTCAGCGGCGGCCGGATCTACCACATGTACATGATTCCCGGGGGCGTCCGCGCCGATTTTCCCGAAGGCTTCCGGGAACGCCTCCTGGAGACCCTGGAGACCGTGGAAAGCACCCTCAAGGACATCGAACTGGCCATGTTCAGCAACGGGGTATTTAAAAAACGGGCCGTCGGACTGGGGGTAATCGCCCCGGAGATCGTCGACCAGTTCGGCATTACCGGCCCCAACGCCCGGGCGGCGGGCTTCAAGCGGGACACCCGCAAGGACCGCCCCTATCTGGTCTACGACCGGCTTGATTTCGAGGTCATTACCGCCACCGGGTCCGACGCCTACAGCCGGGCCGTGGTACGCCTGAAGGAGACCTTCCAGTCCATCGACCTTATCCGGCAAATTCTGGAAAAAATGCCCCAGGAGGGGCCCTTCTTTACCAAACTCCCCAACCCGCTGCACTGGAAAGTCCCGGCGGGCCAGATCTACCTGAAAGCCGAGTGTACCCGGGGAGAGTACGGCTACTACCTGAACTCCGACGGGGGAGACAAACCCCGGAGGATCTATGTTCGGGGTCCCAGTTATACCCACGCGGTGGCGCTCATGGAGCACCTCTCCATCGGCTGCGATATCGCCGATACGGCGGGGCTGATGGTTTCGCTGCATACCTACCCCCCAGAGGTAGAGAGATAAAAGGCAGGAAGGTTCAGTATGAGTCTGAAAGATTTAGCGGCCCCCTTTACCGTATGGAAGAGGGCCTTCGAAAAACCCTATACCCAGATCAAGCCCATCGAAGAGCGTCCGGGAGCGGAGCGCTACCGGGGCTTTCACATCAACGACACGGACAAATGTATCGGCTGCGGCACCTGCGAATCGGTGTGCCAGAACGAAGCCATCGACCTGGTGCCCGTTACAGAGAGGGAGACCAGGCATGGAGATTCGGGATTGCGGCCGAAGATCGACTACGGACGCTGCTGCTGGTGCGCCCTCTGCGTCGACATCTGTCCAACGAGCTCCCTGGGCATGAGCAACGAGTATATCTGGATCGACGAAGACCCGGAGGTTTTCCGCTTTGTGCCCGGAGAGGATGAGACATCCTGGCAGACGAGCGACAAGGGCTACCGCCGGGCCGAAGGTTACGAGCTGCTGGAAGGGGAACGGGTGCCCATGCCGATGCTCTCCTTCGAGGAGAGCCGGAAGAGCTTCGTCGAGATGGTGCAGGGCTACAGCAGGGAACAGGCCATTGCCGAGGCGGACCGCTGCGTTGCCTGCGGGATTTGCATCGCCACATGTCCCGCCCACATGGATGTTCCCGCCTACATCGACGCCATCCGCCGGGACGACATGGAGGATGGTTTGAGGATCGTCTATCAGGCGAATCCCCTGCCCGCCTCCTGTGGCCGGGTCTGTTCCCACGCCTGCGAATACGTCTGCGCCGTAAAGCACAAGGGAGAGGCGCTTTCCATCCGCTGGCTCAAGCGCTACATCGTGGACCAGATCTACCTGGGAGACTACAGGGGGGTACTGGAAAGCGCGGAGAATCAGAACGGTAAAAAGGTCGCCGTTATCGGTTCCGGTCCCGGCGGACTTGCCGCGGCATACTATTTGAGACTCCTTGGCTACGAGGTTCGCATATTCGACGCCAACGAAAAAGCCGGAGGCATGCTGCGCTACGGAATCCCCGAATACCGGCTGCCCTACGACCAGGTGGATAAGGACATCGAATACATCCGCAGTCTGGGGGTAGAGATCCACCAGAATGTCAGGATCGGCGTCGACATTCCCTTCCGGGAGATTTACGACGACAACGACGCGGTTTTCTTTTCCACCGGTCTTACCGACCCCTACGGCCTGGACATTGCCGGCGAAGATCTGCCGGGGGTCATTTCGGGACTGAAAATACTGGACGATGTGACCGACGGCAGGGATCCGGAGGTCGGAAAATCTGTTGTTGTCGTGGGTGGAGGAAATGTGGCCATGGACGCTGCCCGTACAAGCCGCCGTTACGGCGCCGAGGTTACGATCCTCTACCGTCGACGGGAAGAGGACATGCCAGCCGACGAGGAGGAGATCCACGAAAGCCGGGGGGAAGGCTGCCGGCTGCTTACCCAGGCGATCCCCCTGCGCCTGGAGAAGGGGGAGACTACCCGCCTCAAGCTCTACTGGGGCAAAGCGGAGATGATCCCCGATCCTGAGGGGGGACGGCCCCGGCCGCAGCTGATAGAGGGCAGCGAGGAGATGATTGAATGCGACACCGTCATACCCGCCATCGGACAACAGGCGGATTATGCCTTCCTGCCGGAGGAGATTTCCGCTAAAATCAGTTTCAAACGCGGCATGGTCCAGATAAACGAGTACCGTCAGACAGGAGACACGAAAATCTTCGCCGGCGGAGACATCGCCAACCGTAAGCGCGACGCTATCAGCGCCATCGCCGACGGCCATTCTGCAGCCAAGGGGATCGACATCTTTTTAACGACCCCGGGGAAAAATTAAGAGTCGCCGGCATGGAGAACAAGCCCTCCATGCCGGCGGGGAGTTCGGGAAACGAGGATTATGGATACAATCGACATGACGGCGGATGCCGGATTGAAAAGCCGAATCAGGGAAATTAAAAACCGTTTTACCCAGGTCAGATGTAATGAAGTACAGCAGCTGCTGAATACGATGGCGAATCCCGTCCGTTTCCATATCCTCTGCGCCCTCAGGGTCCAGCCCTTCACAGTTACCGAGCTGGTGGAAATCTCCGAGGCAAACATATCCAATGTCAGTCAGCAGTTGAAGATGATGTGGATGGCGGGATATCTGGCAAAAGAAAAAAAGGGGAAGCAGGCCTACTATCGGCTGGCAAGCGACAGAATCGACAGGATTGTGGGATTCCTGGAAGATCTTTTTCCGGAGAACCGGCAGGAGGAGTGCGGCTGCGAGGATTGAATCGCCCCGAACTCTCCATGATATAGAAAGAGCAATACATTATATTTTTTGTCATATTTCTTGACTTAGCCCTGCACCAGGTTCATTTTATACAGCATGACGATTGAAAATAGTGGAGGATTCCATGAAAAAAGTCTGTATAATCGGTGCCTCCGGTAAGCTCGGACGCTACATGGTCGCCCAGGCACTGGAGAGGGGATATGCTGTGACAGCGGTCTGCCGCCCGGAAAGTATGGAAAAACTGGCGGATTCCAAGGACACAATCCATATAATCGGCGGCAGAACCAACGATCGGGATATTATCCGCAGGGCCGTTGCAGGCTGCGACGGCGTTCTTTGCGTTCTCGTTCCCTGGGGAAGAGACACCTACTCATCCGGTACCGCCCAGGCCGTACTCGACAATGCCGATCCCAATGACAGGCTGGTGTTCTCCAGCGGCTGGCACATCTCCCGGGACGGCAGGGATATCTATTCAAAGAAATTCTTACGGATGCTCAGGTTTGTGAGCTGGATTACCCGTCTTTTGGGGCTGATCGATATACGGGATCAGGAAGAGGCCTGCCGTCGCATCTTTGCGAGCGACAGCCTGTGGACGCTGGTACGCGGCAGTGATCTCGAAGAGGGAGAAAGTGAAGGGCTCCCGGTCTGGAGCCGACATGTGGGAGACCCAATTCTGCAAAGTAATATTACCCGTCGCATCGATTTCGCCCTGTTCATGGTTGACGCCCTTACCAGGCCTGAACTGATACATGAGGCTCCGGCTATCGTCAGCCGCCTTTCCCCATCCGCCCTTGCCCATGGAAGAGAGGAGACTGCCTGACCGGCCTGTATTCGAGGATCTATCATTTGAAAAACATATAAGGAGTGAAATTGTGGAAAACACAGGTTCATTACGGCGCTACGGCATTATTGCAGGGGTAGGATACATTCTCTTGTTTGTGCTGGCAATCTTCGCCAATTTTGTAGTACGGGAGGGTTTGATTGTCGCCGCAGACGCGGCACAGACCGCCGTGAACATCCGCGGGTCGGAAGGTCTGTTCCGGACGGGCATTGTGAGTTTTATGCTGGTGTTTCTGATCGATGTCCCGGTTGCCTGGGCTCTCTATGTGCTCTTCAGCCCGGTAAACCGGAATCTCTCCCTGCTTTCTGCCTGGTTCCGGATAGTTTATACCGTATTCCTGGGGGTCGCCCTGATCTTCTTTTTCCAGGCCCTTCAATTGTACAGTAACGCTGAATTTCTTCGGGTCTTCACCGAGGAGCAGCTGAATGCCCAGGCTTTGACAGCCTTGAATCTGTTCAATTCGACCTGGCTCATCGGGCTTTTAGCCTTCGGAGTCCATCTGGTTATAGCTGGGGTACTGTTGATCAAATCCCGGTGGACCGTTCCCCTCCTCGGGTACATCGTCATGATCTCCGGGATCACCTATGTAATCGATACAGCAGCGCATTCGCTGCTTGCCAACTACGCCGACTACGCCATGGTGTTGCTGGTTATCGTCGCGGTTCCTTCCATACTGGCGGAAGGATGGTTCGGCCTCTGGCTGCTGATTAAGGGCGGAAAGAACATTCAGGCAATGCCGGAGTAATCAGTTCTTCATCCCCGTCATGACGATGCCCTCAACAAAGTAGCGCTGTCCGATAAGGTAAAAAACGATACCCGGGACAAAGGACATGCAGGTTGCCGCCATGAGCTTGGACCAGTCGGTTCCCAGGGAACCCTTGAACTGCTGAAGTCCCAGGGCAATGGTGTATTTTTCCAGGGAGTTGATATAGACCATCTGCTGCATCAGGTCGTTCCAGAGCATGATGAACAGAAGAAGAGCAACCACAATCATGGCGGACTTGATGGCGGGGATTATGATGCTTACCAGGATGCACAGGGGGCCTGCCCCGTCGATTGTGGCTGCCTCGTCCAGCTCCCGGGGAATGGTCTTGATGAACTGGCGGATGAGAAAAATATTGAAGGCGCCGCCACCGCAGAAGTGGGGAAAAATCAAGGGCAGGTAGGAATCCACGACCCGGAGTCCTCTGGTCCACATGATATACAGAGGAACCAGGGTTACCACCGTCGGCACCAGCATGGAACCGACACAGAGGGAAAAGAGCAGATTCTTCCCCCGGAAGCGCAGCCTGGCAAAGGCATAGCCCCCCATGGTGGCGGTAATCGTACCCCCGATAACCGAAGGGAGAATAATCGTCATCGTATTCGCAAAGTACCTGAAGAAGGGAAAGTACTTCATGGTTTCCCTGTAGTTGCTGAACAGCCACCTGTCGGGGAAAAAATCCGGGGGATAGGCGTAGAGCTCCTTGTTGGTCATAAGGCTCGAGCGGAACATCCACCACACCGGAAGCAGTACAAGGGCACCCAGAATAATCAGGATGACGAGGGTTGCGGCATTCGCGGCTTTCTCCTGCCGCCTGCGGCTCCTGATACCTTTAGCGCTGAAACTTAATCCCTGAAACCCCATTAATGACTGTCTCCTTCGTAGAATATCCAGCTTTTACTGGTGGCGAACAGAATGATGGTAAAAACCGAAATCAGTGCGAAAAAGACAAAGGCAATTCCGCAGGCGTACCCCAGCTGGTTGCTGATAAAGGCATAGCGGTACATAAGATAGGTCATAAAGGTAGATGAGTTTCCCGGACCCCCGTTGGTCAGGGCAAGGGCGGGAATAACGACCTGCATGTTGGTAATCAGGGCCATCATCAGGTTGTAGAAGATAATCGGCGACATGCAGGGGACGGTTACATGACGAAAACGCTGCCAGCCGTTGGCTCCGTCTATCTCCGCCGCATCGTGATACACCTTGGGAACGTTCTGAAGTCCCGCGAGAAAAATTACTATAAGATTTCCGGAGAGCCACACTGCAATAAGCGCCAGGGACAGAACAACATACCTGGAGTCGGCGATAAACCTGATCTTCTCGATGCCGAGCCCGGTGAGGATATAATTGAAGAGCCCGAAGTTGGCTTCGTAGAGCCATGCCCAGCCCAGGAAAACCGCCATGGCCGGCAGAACATAGGGCAGGTAGAATACCGCGCGAAAGAAGCCTCTCGCCGGGACCCTCCGGTTCAACAGCATGGCAATAAAGAGAGAGTAGATCATACTGCCGGTAACCGCCAGGAAGGAGAAATATATGGTAACCTTTATGGAATCCTTGAAGAAGGGATCCGCGGTAAAGAGCCGGATGTAGTTTTCCAGGTCGATAAAAACCGGATCCGGAGCTCCCTTCCCCCATTTGAAAAAACCCAGCACAAACATGCTCGCGAGGGGCAGGTAGGTAATAAAGACCAGACCGACAATCGATGGAGCCAGGCAGATCCAGGCCGCCCTCGATTCAGCCTTCAAAGTTTGGTTTGAAAATCCTGCACTCGTACTCAGTAGACGCATGTATTTATCCTCGGTATCACCCTAAACTCGAAGGGAAGCGCCCGGATTGAGCGAACGCTTCCCTATCACGTCAGGCCTGTGCCCGATCATCACAACAAACCGGGCTTGCCGCTTATCTTTTAGAGAATCAGCCGTCTCCCCTGAAGGCCGCGACCAGGCTCGTATATCCATCGTCAATGGCTTCTTCCGCCGTCTTTGCCCCAGTCCAGACATCTCCCAGCAGGGAACCCAGGAGGGTGTTGAAATCGACGGTGTTGTTTACATAATACCATGCCGTCGATCTGGAATATTCCCGTGCATAGTCGACAACCGCAGGCTTATACTCCTCGTAGGGAGGAAAGTTCGGGTTATCTATCCACTTTCGTATGAGATCTTCATCGGTGTACCACTTTTCAAGAACCGGCATCCAGATACCCGCTTCAATCAGGGCCCAGCTGTTTTCTTCTCTGGAATACCATTTTACCCACTCCATGGCCTCTTCGGGATTCTCGGACTGGCTGAAGACCACGTTCGGGCCGCCGGTACAGATTGTGACCTTCTCCTTCATGTAGGGCAGAACGGCTACACCATAATTGAGGCCCTCTTCCCGGGCAGAGGCAAGGCAGGTACCCACGTTCCACGCGCCGTTTGTTGTCATGGCGCAGGTTCCGGCGATAAGGGAACGCTGCACACCGTCATCGGTAAGCCCCGCAGAAAGAGGAGCAACGTTGTGAACCAGGTGAAGGTCCGCTATCTTCTGGATTGCCTCGACTGCAGCAGGGTTATTTATGTGAACCGAAGATCCGTCTTTACTGTAAAATCCGCTGCCGTTGCTGAGGCACCAGACCTCGAGCTGCCAGGTAAGATTCTCCACCATGCAGCCGTACTGTACGATGTTCATGGGATCAAAAGCGGGGGATTTAGCGTTGTTGCCGTCTGCATCCAGGGTCAGGAGTTTAGCCGTATCCACAAACTCATCCCAGGTCCAGGCGTTCTCCGCATTCACCGGGGGATACTCCACCCCCGCGGCATCGAACATATCCTTGTTGTAGTACAAAACGAGTATTTCATTCGCCGCGGAGTAGGCAACCGGTTTTCCTTCATACTTGAAGGTTATGCTCTCCAGGGGTTTGGAGTCGCCGGATCCGTACATGCCGGAAACATCCGCAAGCAGTCCGTTCTCCGCAAACTGCAGTACCCCCGCTTCGTTCATGATACCGCAATCCGGCAGGGAACGGGCGGTGGCCAGGGTGTTGAGTTTGGTTACGTAGGTGTCGTGGGGAATGGACATGATTTCGACTTCAATCCGGTCCTGGCCGGCATTGAACTTGTCGGCAACGCCCTGAACCGCCGCCCCCTCGTCAGGGGTTCCCCAGTAGGAATAGGTAATCGGGACCTTCCCGTCAGCCTGTTCCGCATCCTGTGAGCCGCCGGCCAACGCCAGGGGGACCATGATCAGACAGAACAGAAAAAGCGTAAACAGTCCTTTCTTCATCATCTTCTCGTACCTTCCTTTCAAAATATTTTACACAACAACCGAAGGGTTGCGTATTTTTCTTTTACAGCCGCTGTTTCTGCCAGACCAGCATTTCCCCCGGGGCTCTGTTACACCACAGGCAATAGGGGACTGCCGTTATTGAAGTCTCTCCCAGGGTAAAGTTGGGGCTTCCGTACAGGGACCCCACCCCGCTTGAAAACCGGAAGCCCGGGTATTCGAGCTTCGGCATATCCCCGGGGAGACAGTCCAGACTCTCTCCCCGGCGGACCCCGGCATCAAGAGCCAGGATAAGAGCAGGCAGGTTATCTCCGTTATCCGCTTCTTCCAGGCAATAGACAAAAGGACCCAGCATAAGGGCGGTTTTCCCGGCATTCTCCCGTACACTGTCACTGGCGGCTACCCACCGGGGGGAGACATGCAGGTCGATCAGGATCTCTCCGGCGGCTACAAGGTCGATGCAGGCATAGGAGTTCCGGATTTCCGGTTCAAAAGCCGAACCGTCCACCTGGAATACAGGATGGTCAGCCCAGGAGGGAACACGAATACACAGGTTGACCGGCCCATCGCTGCTGATCCGAACAGTCCCCCGACGCACAATGTCCGCTTCCATGCTGATTCGCACCGGCCCCTGTCTGCCCTGATGCTCAGCCCGGGAAGAGATAAACTGATGAATACAGAGGGCACCCTCATCCTCGGCATAGATATACTGTCCCAGGGAGGCCAGGGTCCGGGCCACGTTGGTGGGACAGCAGGCTACGCTAAACCATTGCTGGCGTACAGGTTTTACATGGGCCATGGAGGTATGGGGAAGGCAGATATCCGGCCAGACCTCCAGGGGATTGACGTAAAAGTAGCGGAGTCCGTCGGCACTGATCCCTGCAAGAACCGTGTTGCAGAGCGCTTTCTCCACCGTATCGTAAAAAGAAGCGTCTTTGTTGAGGGCCGCCATCCTCTGCCCGAACATCATCAGCCCCACGGAGGCGCAGGTTTCGCAGTAGGCGCTGCCGTTGGGAAGATCATAATCCGTTGTAAAACGCTCCAGGAAACCAGATGAACCGATCCCGCCGGTAATGAACATCTTTTTTTCCGTAACGCTTTTCCACAGAGCCTGGGACGCTTCCGCGAGCTTCGCATCATCACACTCCCGGGCGAGGTCCGCCATGGCGGCGCACATGTAGATGGCCCGGACCGCATGACCTTCTATGCTTCGCTGCTCTACCGGCGGTATATGGGCCTGGGCGTATTTAAGATCAAAATCATCGAGTTCCGGAAAGATTCCCGTATTCTGGATCTGTTTCATCTCCTGGATAAAATAGTTCGGTTCCCTGCCCCGTTGATGGATAAAATAACGGGCAGTCTCCAGATACCGAGGATCCTGTGTAACCCGATACAGCCGGATAAGAGCCAGCTCGATCTCCTGATGGCCGGGATAGCCGTGGAGCTGATTCTCCCCAGGTCCGAAGGTGGCTGCAATCAGATCGGCAAAACGGATCGCTGCGTTCAGGAGCTTTTTAGAACCCGTCGCGTTGAAATAGGCAACTGCAGCCTCGATCAGATAGCCCGCGCAGTAGAGTTCGTGGCCTTCCCGAAGGTTGGACCAGCGCTCCCGGGGTTTGACCAGGGTGTAATAGGTATTCAGATACCCGTCGGGCTGCTGAGCACGGGTAATCAGATCGATCGCCTGCTCCGCCAGAGGAACAAAAGCACTTCCCTTTCCGCTCTCTATACTGTAGGACACTGCTTCCAGCCACTTGTATACATCACTGTCCTGGAACACCGCACCGTAAAACTCTCCGTCCATCTCCCCTGCGGCGATGCGGAAATTGGCGAGGCAGTGGGAACGCTCGGTACCCTGGATCCGGTCGTTCAAGATATCCCACTGATACGGCAGGACCTTTTCTGCAATCATATCGACGTAGTGTCTGAATAGAGGATCGGTGATCTCAACTCTGTTATGACCCAGCGGCCGGTATCCTTTCTGCATCTACCTCAAACTCCTCAAGCTGATGTTAAACGTTTAACTTTCTAAACCAAAACATACCGGAAAACAGTCATTCTGCTCCCCGGATGTTAAACGTTTACTTTCAATGATCATCATACACCTGCCTAATCCCTCTGTAAAGGAATAATTTTAAATTTTTACCGGTGATTTTAATCACTTTGTGGCTTTTGATGTTAAACGTTTATATGATATAGTACAGCATGGCAACAATAAGAGAGATCGCCGACTGCGCGGAGGTTTCCATCGCCACTGTCTCCAAGGTGCTGAACGGTCTGCCCGGTGTGAGCCGTGAGACCCAGGATACAGTAATGGCGGCGGCAAAGCGGCTGAAATATCGACCCAATCTCAACGCCCGGAATCTGAAGATGGGCATGAGCCGTACCCTGGGAATCATTGCCGAGGACCTGACGGTATTCAACACCCCCGGTATAGTCGACGGTATCGGCGTCTGTTGCGAAACCCGGAACTATCACTACATTCTGGGTAACCTGCGCTTCAACAAACGTTTTCACCATGATCCGGGCTACGGTAAGGAGAAAACCGAACTGGTTATGGACATGATGGACGAGATGCTCTCCAAACAGGTGGACGGTATTCTCTACATCGGATGCCACAGCCACATTGTCGCGCCGGTCTCCGAACAGAAGGAGACCCGCTTTGTCTGTGCCTACTGTTTCAGCGAAGATCCGAACATCCCCGCCGTCAACTACGATGACCGGGAAGCAGCACGGAAGGTCGCAGAACTTTTGATCAGCAAAGGACACCGCAAAATCGGAATCATCGCCGGCCCCAAGGACTCCTTGCACACAAACAAGCGCCTTTTGGGCTTCCAGGAGACTCTTTACGAAAAGGACATTCCCTACAATCCCCACCTGACCCGTTACGGCGACTGGGAACGGGACCAGGGATTCGCCAATGCCCCCTCCCTGCTGGCGGAAGGAGTCACCGCAATCTTTACCCAGAACGACCTTATGGCCCTGGGGGTAATAGACTACTGCAACCAGAACGGAATAGAGGTGGGTAAGGACCTGGACCTCATCGGCTTTGACGACCGGGAAATCGCCTCGGTCTGCCGACCGAGCCTTTCGTCAGTCTCGCTGCCCCTTTTCGAGATAGGACACACCGCGGCGGACATCATGCTGGATATGATCGAGAAGGACAGAAAGCCCGAGAGTCACGAGATCCTCCTCGGCTGCAGTATTGTGGAACGGGAATCGACCTCTCCCTGAGTTGTTCCGCCGGATCATTTTAAGTATATTTGCCGGACCATGAATACCCCTACCAAACTTGCCATCCTGGGATGCGGAAAGCTCTCGGGGATTGTCGTCCAGGCCCTCAACAGCGGACTCCTCCCGGAATACCGGCTCGTCGGCCTTTTATCACGATCCAGAAACAGCGCGGAAAAGATGGTGCAGCAACTGCGCGGAGGAAACAGCGATTGCAGGGTCTGCGAAAATCAGGAGGAACTTTTTTCCCTCAACCCGGATTATATCATCGAGGCTGCATCCCCCGCCGCAATGAAGAATATAGCCCTTCCGGCCCTCAGACGGGGAATATCGATCATAAGCCTCTCAATCGGAGCCCTGGCGGACAGAGTCTTTTATGAAGAAGTTCACAGAACCGCGGCGGAGAACAATGCAAAGGTGCATCTGGTCTCCGGTGCCATCGGAGGCTTCGATGTTCTGCGCACGGCTTCTCTGATGGGCCCCTGCAAGGCTTCCATTTCGACGGAAAAAGGTCCCGATTCCCTGAAGGGAACGGAGGTTTATTCTGATTCCCTGCACAAGGAAAGGCGCCGCGTCTTTTCCGGAAATGCGGTCCAGGCCATTGAACTCTTTCCCACCAAGGTAAACGTGGCAGTCGCCGCTTCCCTGGCCTCCGTGGGACCCGAAAACATTGAGGTTTCGGTTACCTCCACCCCGGAGTACCTGGGGGACGATCACCGTATAGAGATATCAAACAGCCAGGTGCGGACGGTAATCGACGTCTACAGCGAGACCGCGGAAATCGCCGGATGGAGCATCGTCAACACTCTGCGCAACCTGGCCTCCCCCATCGTTTTTTAGGCATTTTTGTTCAGATAGTCCTGTATATTCGCCAGGACCTTTTCGCTCAGCCGGTCGAAAGCCTGCATGGTCCGTCCGGTGGAAACCTGTACGCAGAATACGTTGGGATGGTCCAGAAAGCGGGGATCTCCCAGGGCCCCCAGGGTATCGCAGTAACAGCGGTTGTCTCCGTCTATCCAGCGGGAAAAGGGTTCCTCGTCCCAGGCGGGGGAAAGCCCGGTATTGAACAGGATTTTTTTGTTTCCCAGGGCGGAAAACTCCTCCTCATGCAGAAGCACGGTGTTCCTGTTCAGGCAGGCAAAGAGCACCTCGTTTTCCGACAGCAGGTCCCGCAAGGGCAGAAAGCGGTAGCCCTTTTCTGCAGCAGCAGGTTTTTCACTGCGGGCAAAATAGGAGACCTCCGCGCCGAAAAAAGCCATGGCATCGGCGATCATGCCGCCGGATTTTCCAAGACCGATAATGCCCGCTTTAAGCCCGGTGATTTCCCGGGGCACTCCGCTCCAGGGTTTTGCAGGGCTGCCGTCCTTGTTTTTGCCGAAGCCGTGGAGGCAGCGGACCAGCTCGCTTACAACGTATTCCACAACCCCCTCGTCGCCGTAGTCCCGTATGCCGGTAACGGTTATACCCCGCTGACGGGCATAGCGGATGTCAACGTTGGCGCTCTCCTCCGAGTAGAGGGAACAGCACATGCCAATGTAGCTGACCGCCGGACACTGCTCCAGGGCCGCGGCGTTCAGCCGGGAGGTGTAACTCAGAAGAACCGCGTCGGCATCCCCGATACGTCGCGCTATCTCGTTGTCATCGGTGGGGATATCGGGATACTGGATAATCTCTTGTGCGTATTTCTTCAGCTCCTCCTCGGCGGGGGGAGTCAGGCTTACAGGTTCGATTGCCACCAGTTTCTTGAACATGGATACCTCCGTACTGCCCAACTCTACGTGTTTTTATCTATCCTGTCGACCAGGACAAGGAACCCCACTGAAGGTTCATGCATAGCACTTCGCCGATAGGCGATAGTGCAGCACGAGGCTTTTTGCGAAGCAAACCGAAGTGTACGTGCAGGGGGGTGGTGCGCCGATTGTTGTTGTGTATGTGCTGGAACCAGACTTTTTATCATGGTAAAACTATATATTGTTTCGTAACCGTCAATTAAACCCCACCCCTGACAAGAAATCAGAGGGAAATATTCCAAG
>NZ_MWQY01000033.1 GCF_002087085.1 Marispirochaeta aestuarii
GCATCTCTTCCAGGGTCCTGAGCACAGCCTTTACCATGGGGGGCGGGCCGCACATGTAGATCTTCCAGCCCTTCAGGTCCATGTTCTTCAGGCTCTCGGTTACAAAACCGGTATTCCCCTTCCAATCCTCCCCGGGCCAGGCCACGGTTCTGACGTATTCAAATACATCGCTCCTTTTCCCTGCATCCTCAAAGAAGCTGTCGTACAGAAAATCCCCTTCCCTGTTTACACCGTACAGGAGTACGGCCTTTGTAATTCTTCCGGGATTTTCGGAGATATCCTTCACAATGGGAACAAAGGGGGTTATGCCGATGCCGCCGCCGATAAAGAGGACCTTGTCCGCTTTCTTGTCAACCACAAGGTCCCGGCCCATGGGTCCCTCGAGCTGAACCTGCATGCCTTCGGTGAAATCCCGGAACACGATGTCCGATGCATAGCCGCCCTCCTTCTTCTGGACCGTCACGGAGAGCCGGTCAGGGTCATCCGGGGTCCTTGAGCTGATGGAATAGGCCCGGTACATCTCAGGTTCATCGGAAACCTTGATCAGCACAAACTGTCCGGGGGCATACTCAATCTTTCTGCCTGTATTCCTGTCTGCATCCATACGGAAGGTGAACTCCCGGACGCTGGGGGAAATCTGCTCGATCTTTTCAATTACCGCACGTACGGGTGTCCGTTTTTCGTAGCCCTCCAGAACTGTCGTCTGCTTCAGATAATCCGCCTCCTTCGCCGTTGCCAGCTGAAGCTGGTTTGCCGGGCAGTTGGCAACGCAGGTACCGCAGCGAATGCAGAGCTCGCTGTTGAACTGGTTATTCCCGTCAAAGTTCTGGAAAGGAGAAAGCTGAACGGGACACACCCGGGCGCAGGTCGCGCACTTGTGACATTTGTCCGTGGAGGCAATGGTGACCTTTTTGTCGAAGCCGTGGTTCAGCTTTGTGACTTTACCAAGCTTGTAGAAAACATGCCCCAGGCTCCCCATGGGACAGAAGGAGCACCAGGAACGGGGATTCAGCATGGAGAGGGCGAAACCCAGGACCGTGGGCATTACCAGATACTGCTTGCCCATGAGCATACCGAACTTTCCCATAAACTCCGGGTTTCCCCAGAGGGGCATGACCCTGGCAAGACGCACGAAAAACATGAACATGTAAATTGCAAAGAAGACCCAGCGGGTTACGGGGGATTTAAAGATTCTCGGTATTTTAATGAACCTGGAAGCCGACATGGATACTTTATCAAAAAGGCTTCCGTGGGGGCAGAGATTCCCGCACCAGTATCTTCCCTGAAAAAACCCGCTTCCCATAATTACAAGCATTATGGCGAACACGAATAGTCCGAGGAGTGGATAGTAGAGAGATCCAAAAGCTACGATCGGGACCAGTACCCAGGAGTATTTCCTGATGCCGGTAAACGTCCTTTCCGTCTTCAGATAGAATTGTGCTGGCCGTACTGTTTTGTCAGTAACTGTCTGCATAATAACCGCCGTGTTGTTATGATTTTTATGAAGTTCCGGCAGTCTATTATACTTGCTTTATATAGTCAAGTTCTTATATAGAAAGGCAAGTCCCCTGCTGTCAGTATTCAACATCACATCTCATAAAAACCGATCGAGAATGTAAAGGAATCCCCCAGCCAGTTCACCACGCGAAAAAAGTAGTACCCGGTATCCGGGGCGGAATAATATATAACCTCGTCCTCACCGCCGCTGCCGCTATTGCTTCTCGTAAGGATATCGCCATACGTCGAGTAAAGACTCAAATCCGCGTTATCGGGGTAGTAAAAATCAGTTATTACAATCCTGTAGGTTTTTCCGCGCTGCATCCATCCGCGATAGCTTACGTATCCGGGGCTCATGGGCATAAACTGATTGTTGAACCAGGAGCCGTTCGTTATGGAAGAATACCCTTCGTCCGGTTCCCAGGTACCATTACATAAGTCGACAGCCCAGCCACTGTCATAATTGCTGAAATCACTGTACCCAAATTGATTATAGGCCTTTATCTTGAAAAAATAGGTTGTTCCGTCGCCTCCATCATAATCATCATAGAGTGTACCTGAACAGGTGTCGAAGGCAGTATAGGTTCCATCAATACTACTGGCCCAATAGATTTCATAGCCATCAGCACCGTAGGAGGCGTTCCAGGTCAGCCGTATAAACGATATGTAGGTACCGTCGCTGGCTTGTACTCCGGTGGGTGCTTCTGGAGCAGTAGTGATAAAAGGTTCAGAGGGTGTTGGTGGCTCGTCGCCGGATCCGCCTCCTGCAGACGGACAACTGACAAATGCCAGTACAAATACTACCGCCGCAATGCTGGACAATGTTGATTTTACACTATTCCTATTCATGCTGTTCAAGATAAACCTGTCTTGAAAGCGACTCTATCGCGCAGGGAATTCTTTTTTGTTCTGAAGGAATTTTTACTTTTTTCTATTGCCCACAAGCGTTTTGGGTAGAAATCCATGGTAGCGATAGAACGCCTTTGAAAAAGAACTGAAGCTGCTGTATCCTACCGCCAGGGCCACCTCCCCGACAGTAAGAGCTCTGTCCAGGAGCAGTTCGCGGGCCCTTTCCATTCGTAGCTGCCGCACATACGAGAATATGGTGGTACCGTACTGAATTCGAAATCCCTGCTTGAGTTTTGTGGTGTTCAGACCAACCCTTCCTGCAAGTTCACGGATGCAGGGAGGGTCAAAAGCTTCCCTGACAAGTATTTCCATGGCTTCCTCCAGGTGCCTGCGATCGCTTGCGGAAATTTTCAACTGCAGCGCCTTTGTCCTTTCAGGTTGCAGGAGTTCATAGACTCTTAACGAAAAAATCTCCATCAGTTTGGCTTCCATATAAAGCCGTAAAAGTGAACCACAAAGCGGGCAGTGAAGCAGCTGAAAAACAGCAAGACGAGAATACGTGTTCGTCGGAGCAGGAAGAAAGGCGCGGTCAGAAGAAAGATTTTCAATTATTTTTCGCATCTCCATGGTCCATGGTATCTGGAGTTCATTGCCCAGCCTCCAAAACAGATTTTCAGTAATAAAAAGGCTGAATTCCTCAAGCTGCTCGCCTGTATTAATATCGATAACTCCATACGCCGGGCCTGAAAGAAGAAATCCGTCCCATCGCTTGACCTCGATCCGTCCTGGAATACCATCAACAGAAAAGATCGACGGACTGCTGGACAGATGCAGGGTGAGTTTCATAAACGCATCTGATGCCCGCACCACGATTCTGCTCGAGCTTGCGGATTCGGGAATAGAAAGTGTCCCGTATCCGAGATCGCTGCTTACGGAAGTGAACGAGGCCGTTCCTTCTCCAATTTCTTCAGGAAGTGGAAGGGGTATTCTTTTCAGTGGATCAGCAGGGCATGATACATC
Organism: Marispirochaeta aestuarii; assembly: GCF_002087085.1. NCBI lineage: Bacteria > Pseudomonadati > Spirochaetota > Spirochaetia > Spirochaetales > Spirochaetaceae > Marispirochaeta > Marispirochaeta aestuarii. The sequence goes on from NZ_MWQY01000033.1 coordinate 3,367, forward strand.
AGCTTCATCACCATAAAAAAGCTGAGGGGGAACCTCTGACTGACCGGATGAATACGGCATAGATACAATTATACACCCTCCTCGGTCTATTTATATGAAAAATAACTACCCGAATCTCTCCTCGATCACCGTCGCCATCTCCTGGGCCCGGACAGCCAGTTCCACGGCTTTAAAGGCGTGTTCCTGGGTCATGGCAGTCTCGGTCCTATCCAGGCAGTCCCGGATAAGCTGCCCGAAGAAGGGATACCCCACCTTGCCCCGTACGGAGAAGTGCTGCATACCCTCATGATTTACCAGATAAACCTGGTCGCCCTCGTCGTCCCGACAGATATCCAGGTACTTCCGCAGCTCGATGTAGCCCTCGGTCCCCAGGATAGTCAGTCGTCCGTCTCCCCAGACAGGAAGTCCATCGGGGGTAAACCAGTCCACCCGGAAGTAGCTGGTGGCTCCGTTATCGCCGACCAGGACGGCATCCCCGAAATCCTCAAAGTTCGGATGGTCCCCGTGATTATGGTTAGCCACCTGGCTGTGGACGACTCTGGCATCCTGTTCCCCGCTGAAATAGAGGAACTGCTCGATCTGGTGGCTGCCGATATCGCAGAGGATCCCGCCGAAACGATCCTTCTCCCAGAACCAGTCCGGGCGAACCCTGCCGATCCGGTGGGGTCCGGTTCCCAGCACCTGCAGCACCCGGCCGACAGCACCCTGTTCCACAAGCTGTCCTGCAAAGACGGCGCTCTCCACATGCAGACGCTCGCTGTAATAGACGGCGTATTTTTTCCCGGTTTCTTCGGTCTTTCTTTTGGCTTTTTCCAGCTGTTCCAGGGTCGTTAAGGGCGTCTTGTCGCAGAAATAGTCCTTGTCGTGGTCCATTACCCGGATCCCCAGGGCACAGCGGTCCGCCGGAACCGCAGCCCCGGCTACCAGCTTTACCGCCGGATCCTCCAGCACCTCTGTCTCAGAACGCGCGGCATGTACACCGGGAAAGCGGTTTACAAAAGCCTCGACTTTTTCGGGGTCCGGGTCCCAGACCCATTTCAGTTCTCCCCCGGCCTCGAGAAGACCATTGCACATTCCGTAGATATGCCCGTGGTCGAGTCCCACTGCAGCAAAAGGGAACTCCCCCTTATCGCAGACCGGATCCGTTTTTCCCTTGGGTGCGTAATTCGCTCCATCGGCTTTTTGAAACATCTTCGAGGCTCCTCATGATAAACCGTCGTTTTGTCTAGAATTCCTCCACCCCGAACTCCAGTTCGGAGACGCAGGTATCGTCATAGTGGCTGCCCCTGTAGACATCCTGGATACGGATCCTCACTCCGTAAAACCCGTAGATCTCACGGATCAATCCCAGATTCAGGGGATCCCGCCAGTCATTGGAAGGAACTCCCAGCTCATCGAGGGCCATGGAAAAAAGATCCGGATAATCCGTGGAAAACTGCTCCAGGGTTTCAAGGTAAAAATCTTTCTGAAGATCTTCCAGGCGGTAGAGGGCAAGGGACTGCTCCTCCATGCTGTCCCGCAGTTCAAAGGTACCGGGAAGGGCCTTCTCCTTCAGAAAATAGAGGCTGTAGTCCAGCTCGGTCACAAGTCCCGGAGCCGTCATCCCTGCAACAAAAGAGACAGAGACCTCCCTGACGCGGTTGTTGCGCTCAAAGAGCCTCCGGGACCGGGCAAAACCGTTGACCACGCTTATCCGGCTGACAAGCCGCTGAGTCATGACTGTCAGCGACTCCCCCACGCCGCTGCCCGGGACCCCTTCAACCCAGGGGCTCCCTGTATCCCCGTCAAAAAGAGCCTCGGGACCGTAGGTCACACTTCTGCCTCCGATGGTCTCGCTGAGGGACGAACTTGCCCAGAGGGACCGGGAAGGGCCCACGGAGAACTCCTGCCATCCTCCGTTCTGTGCAACAGCGGGGATAAGCAGGGCCGTCATGATGATCGGGAAAAACACCTTCTTCATTTTAAACCTCCCTGTTTGATTATGGGCACCTCTAAAAACGTGGTATTTTTTCCATAGTCAAGGAGGAAAGATTTTGTAGCGCCCGCAAACTCTTGTGGCAACAAGAGTTGAGGACCGCGGGAAATCTTGACAACGCAGGATATGGGGAAAAGAGTAGTTTTTAGAAGTGCCCTTAATTCAGTTTTTGTATCCTCGGAAATAAACCGGTATTCCATCTGTTCATAGCCTTCCAGCTTTTCCTCCCGTTCTTCCATGGCCCTGAGAATCTCCTCCGCTTCCCCGGGACTGAGCTTCAGGTACCGGATAATCTCCTTACGATAGAAAAAATCCCCCTTCAGCGCTACAAGATCCCTGACGTATTCCTTTCTGCTCTTTTCGCAGTAATCCAGGGGAGAGGGGAGACCCAGTAAAGCCGGGCTGAGATCCCGAACGAGCTGATTAGTGCGGTTCATATCATATCCCTCGTCTTTTTCGTAAGGGGCGAATACTTTCTGCTCCAGTGAATAGAGCTCGGAATCCGGAACCCGGTTCTCCGCGATCCGCCGGGAATCAAACTCACCTGTGGGATTCAGACGTATTTCAAATACCCCCTGGTCAACGGTAACCGGGATTCCTCCGTCGGGGAAACGGCTGATTCCGGTTTTGGGACGATACAGGTGGTAATTAAGCAGAAAACAGATCTGTTCCCCGACTCTGTATCCCCTTCCGGCCTTAAAAGAGGTATGGACCTCTTCAACGGAACCGCCGGCAGCCGCGGACGTGACACAGACAAATAAAAAAAACAGCGCAAAAACCGTAACCGGGACTTTTTGCTCCTTCATGCTCCCAGTATAGCACACCTGCAGCGGACCCGTGGTATAATGGGGACAGGAAAAAACAGGGAGAAGATATGAAAATCGAAAACGCTAATGGAAAGACTGTCCGGAATATCACTGGAGAAGATTTACATCAGGAAATCGCGGCGCTGAATGAGGAAAACAACTTTCTGATTCTGTCTGATGGGGATGATTATATTCAATGCGCTGTATCGGGTTCAGGTTTTATCGTCGAGTATCAGGACAGCACCGGACACTACAGCAGCGATGATGCTTTATCCTCAGACGCAATCGAAAAACTCTTCAAAGCCTACCTGTCGCGTTCCACTGAATGGCGCGGCATGGCAGGCTGGGCAAAAGGCTCAGGTCCGGCAGGGGCAAATGAGTCTGTAGTTTCCCCGGAAAAAGGGGATAGCTTTGCCGATACCCTGAAGAAGGACCTCTCCCCGGGAAAAATCCTGGATTCTGTAAAGCGGCAGGTGTCGCGGGAGATAAGCCGGGGTGTATCGCGTAAAACCTCCGGCACCGTCGGACGCATGATACGTAAGTTCTTCAAATAGGACACATTCATGAAAATCCTGATAGTGTATGATTCTTTTTTCGGGAATACGGAGAAGATAGCCCTGACCATGAAAAAGGCCCTTGGGAGGGACCCCAGGGTCAGCGAGGCCTCAGCCCTCAGGGTTGGGGACGCGGATCCGGAAAATCTGGAAAGCCTGTCCATGCTGATAGTCGGATCTCCTACCCGCGCCTTTCGCCCCTCCCCTGCCGTCACCGGATTTCTAAAACGAATACCCCCAAAAGGATTAGCCGGGAAAAAAGCGGCAGCCTTCGATACGGGAATTTCCCTGGAAGACGCCAGCCCCCGCTTCCTGAGAATTTTTATCCGGCTCTTCGGCTACGCGGCCAAACCGATCGCCGCAGGGCTGGTAAAAAAAGGTGCCAGTCTTGTCATAGCCCCTGAAGGCTTCCTGGTACAGGACACGGAAGGCCCTTTGAAGGAGGGAGAAACGGAACGGGCTGCCCAATGGGCCGGGAAATGTATCGGGAACGAATAAAAAGAAGTAAAGCAGGCGGAACATGGGTGACAGAATGAGCCGTCTGCCTCTTCTTGTGTTCACTGCTGCCTTTCCTCTGACAGCCGTCTTTTCCCAGTCAACCGGGGACCCCTAGCAGTAACTCCGCAATCGGATGGTCCGGGAAATCGGAGACGCTCAAATGACCGCTTACACGCCGGCAGGGATCGTCTGCATGAGGCCGTACTCAATACCCTTGAAAGGGTTCCCCTGCACCGCTTTGTCCCTGGGGCGTATCGATATTGCCGAGTCCGCGGCGGTTCTGCTCTATATCTGCGCCCTGCTTTTTATCCCCGGGTAATCCCTAGCCTTTTATATTTCCCACAGGCACCAGCTTCACAACCGGCGCGCTCAAACCCGCGGCTTCGCTAGCCCGGACAACCTCGTCAATATCCTTGTAGGCAGGTCCTGCCTCCTCTGCCAGGACCCCCCGGGAGCTGCTGCGGATATAGATTTCCTCTTCTTCCAGTCGTTTCTCTATTTCGTCCAGGCTGAACTGTTTTTTGGCCTGTCTTCGCCCCATAACGCGGCCGGAACCGTGGGCGCTGCTGAAAAAACTCCTGGCACCCCCGGAAACTCCTGCAAGCAGCCAGGAGCCGGTCTCCATGCTGCCTCCGATAATTACCGGCTGACCGGTCCTGCGGTATTCCGGGGGCAGATCCACACTCCCCGGAGGAAGGGCCCGGGTGGCACCCTTCCGGTGGACCAGCACGCGCTTTTCCACGCCATCCGTGAGATGGGTCTCAACCCTGGCGGTATTGTGGGTAACATCGTAGATCTGCCGCAGGCCCGTCTCGGCGGGACCTTTACCGAGGACTTCGGAAAAGACCTCCCTCAGCAGATGCAGAATAATCTGCCGGTTTGCAAAGGCCATATTGGCCGCACAGCACATGGCCCGGTAATACGCCTGCCCCTCCGGCGCAGCAAAGGGCGCACAGGCAAGTTCGCGGTCGTTCACGGAAATACCGTATTTGGCATGGCTGATTTTAGTAAAGAGTTTCAGGTAATCCGTGGCTATCTGATGACCGAAGCCCCTGCTCCCGCAGTGAAACATCACCACTATCTGGTTCGGACGTTCGATTCCAAAAACAGCGGCTGTATCCATGTCCCGTACGTTTCCGGGTTCGGCCACCTGGATTTCAAGATAGTGGTTACCCGAGCCCAGGGTACCGACCTGGGTACGTCCCCTCTCCAGGGCTTCCCGGCTGACCGCGGAGATATCCGCATCGTCCATGCAGCCCTCATCCTCCGTCCGCGCCAAATCTTCCTGTCCGGCATATCCCTTTTTGAGGCACCACCGGGCACCCTCGTGACACAGGTCACTGAACTCGCTGAGGGACAGATTCAGGGCGCCTTCACCGCCGACACCGGCGGGAATCCTGCTGTACAATGTATCCACGAGCTCACGAAGATTGGGCCGCAGCTCCTCCCAGGTCAGGGAGCTTGTCACCAGGCGCATCCCGCAGTTTATGTCAAAACCGATTCCCCCTGGAGAGATCACCCCCTCTTCTGCGTCAAAGGCCGCGACACCGCCTATGGGAAAACCATAGCCTTTGTGTCCGTCGGGCATACACCAGGCCCGGTCAAGGATACCGGGAAGAGAAGCCACATTACTGATCTGATCGAAGACCGCATCGTCCATTCCTCCGATGAGTTTTTCAGTACCGGCGATGTGGACGGGAACCTTCATTCCCTTTTTAAAGGATACAGGCAGCTCCCAGAGGGCCGCTTCCAGCTGCCGCAGCCCGTTCCGCTTCATACAGGAATTCTACTCCTCCGGACAGCTGTAAATCAAGCGGAATACATGTTTACCCCGGCGTTTTGGAAGGGGAAATCTCAACCAGAATCGTATGCTGGGAATTTCCTTTGGCCAGGGGCGTCGGCTTGAATCCGGTCAGGGTATTAATACTGGATCCCCTGTCGACGCCGTTTTGATCCGGCAGATACCAGCCCCCCTGAGGCATGGCGGCGACCCCCTGCATGATGTCTTCGGTTACCCGGGCGGGGATCTCGACGGTACCCCGGTCGTTCCACACCCTGACAAGCCCGCCGTCCCTGATACCCCGTTCTTCAGCATCCCTGGGATTAATCCAGACCGCCAGGGCCTCTGTTTTATGTGCCCTGTCGAGATTGGCGAAGGTGGAGTGTGTACTCCGCCTGCTGTGCCAGCCGATAAGCTGCAGGGGATACTTTTCGGTCAGTTCATCCTCCGGGCCTTCCCAGGAAGGAATGTATTTCGGAACTGCGGGAATATCATCGGGCCTGTTCATACGGTACAGGCGTTCCGAGAATATCTCGATCTTCCCCGAGGGGGTAGGAAAAGGATTATTCTCCGGGTCCCGGATCTGCTCCTCGAAGGCGATATGGGGCTTCTCATAGACCGGGTAATAGATTCCCTCCTTCCTGAACCTTTCGTAGGAGGGAAAATCGGGTACAGCCCTGCGGGTCTCATCCACGATAAAACGGGCCCAGTCTTCGTAGCCTCGTCCCCGGCTGAACTCCTCCCCCACACCGAGGCGCTCGGCGAGTGCGGCAATCCAGTCGTAGCCTGTACGCCGTTCAAACTGCGGTTCCACCGCCTGATTCTGGAAGATAGCGTACTCCCCAAGGGTGTCCGAGGCGGCGATATCGATGCGCTCCAGAAAATTGGTGCTGGGGAGCAGCACATCCGCGTACATGGCGCTGGAGGTGAGAAACTCTTCGCTTACCAGGATAAACTCGCACAGGGACTCGTCCTTCAATATTGCCTCGGTGCGCCGGATGTCCGAATGCTGATTCACCAGACAGTTTCCCGCCAGACTGGCGATGAACTTGATGTTTGAATCCAGCTTCTCTGTACCGGACAGCCCGTCCTCAGACCTCAGAGATGTCCCCCGGGTAACGGCTTCGGTCCACAGAAAAACCGGAATGGAAGCTGTAACAGGGTTGTACACCGGTACCGACGCCAGGCTGAAGCGCTTGAAGGTCCCCGCCCCGGAGGCCCAGCCGCCGGAGATGCCCACGTTGCCGGTCACCGCCGCCAGAACCGTCGCCCCCCGGACCGGCTGCTCCCCCAGGGCATGTCGCTGGGGTCCGTAGCCCTGAATCAGGGCCCCCGGTTTCGCGCCGGCAAACTCCCGGGCAAAACTGCGTATACGATCCGCGGGGACGCCGCAGATTCCCTCCGCCCACTCCGGGGTTTTTGGAATACCGTCCGACGATCCCAGAACATAGCTCACCAGGGAGTTCCCGGGAGGAATACCCGGAGGCATCTGGCCTTCGTCGAAACCCAGGCAATAGCGGCGAAGGAAATCTTCATCGTAGAGTTTTTCGGTAATCATGACCCACAGCATGGCGTCCATCAGGGCATTGTCCGTGGTGGGCCGGAGGGGTATCCACTGGTCAGCCAGGGCCTTGACGGTATCTGACCTGCGGGGGTCCACAACAATTACCCGGGCACCTCGGACCTTTGCCTCTTTCAGGTACGAGAGGGTCCCGGTACTGAAGATCGTCTCCGCAGGGTTGTGTCCCCAGAGGATAATCAGCTTGGAATCCTTCAGGGTCTCCCGGGAGCTCCCGGTCCTGGCGGTACCGTAGGTATAGGGAGTGGCATAATCGGTACAGGCGGTGCTGTAGGAGTTGTAGTAGTTCAGGTAGCCTCCGCCATAGATGCCCAGGAGGCGCCGGAAGAACTCCTTCTCCGCGAGTTTGCCCATGATTCCCGTGGCATAATGAATATACCGCGACTGGGGACCGTAAATTCCGGTAATCCGCTTCAGTTCCCCTGCAATATGGTCCAGGGCTTCGTCCCAGGAGATCCGTTCAAAACGGCCCTCTCCCCTTTTTCCGATCCGCTTCAGGGGGTATTTCAGCCGGTCCGGGTGGTAGAGCCGCTTCAGGTAACTCCCGCAGCGTACGCAGGGTAAAAGCTGCCTGCCTTCGGGTCCGAAGCGGCGTTTTGAACCGGTGATACGAAGGGCCCTGTTTCCCCGTACATGGACCTCCAGAAGACAGCGTCCTCCGCAGTTGTGGTTCCCGGTTGTGCTTACGATACGTTCGGCTTTCTCCATGGCCGCTGATTATTCCATGAAAAACCGGACTCGTCAAAACGGTATCGCCACACCGGCGGAATACAGGGTAAGCTCGGTTCATGGTGTACTGTTCCGTCCCTGCAATATCCGCCACAGCTGTTGTTCTTGCCGGAGGTTCCAGCAGCCGGATGGGCCGGGACAAGGCCCGGCTCAGGATAGGGGATAAAACCCTGCTGGAGCACATTACGGAACACATGACAGGCCTGTTTGAGGAAATCCTTGTCGCGGCTCCCGCGGAAGGAGATCATGACATCCCCGGTATCCGCTGGGTCAGGGATATTTACACTGCCGCCGGCCCCCTGGGGGGAATCCACGGGGGACTGACAGCTGCCGGGACTTCCAGAATATTCGTAAGCGCCTGTGACATGCCTTTCTTTGAAGCCGAGCTGGCAGCTTTTCTGCTGGACGGAACAGATGCTTACGATGCCGTGGTTCCCTGCTGTCAGGGCTTTACCGAACCCCTCTTTGCGGTCTATGCAAAATCGGCCCTGAAGAAGATGGAGGAGTATCTCCGTTCAGGGCGCAGATCTGTCAACAGATTCCTCTCCCGGGTGAATACCCTCTATGTTCCGGAACACGAAGTCAGGCGCCGGGCGGACCCCGGCAGGGTTTTCTTTAACATGAACACCCCCGGGGATTACCTGCACCTGCTTTCAGAAATCCGGCAGCGGGATGTTCAGGCCGCCCCGCTCCGTTCGATTCCCAGCTCCAGTCCCCGAAGCTCCGCCATACCCCGTAAAAGTCCTATGGCGGAATAACCGGGGTTTGTCTTCTTGTCCAGGTCGTCGAGAATGGTGTGCCCGTGATCGGCCCGCATGGGGATATGGGGATCCCGCCGTCCCAGGGCGATGCGCAGTTTTTCTTCTTTCAGGATGGCCCGCATGACCCGGAACATATCCACGTTTCCCTGCAGATGAGCTGCCTCAAAAAAGCTCCCGTCCGGCTCCCGCTGGGTACTGCGCAGGTGGGCAAAATTGAGCTTTGAACCGTACTTTTCCACCATATGAACCAGATCGTTATCGGCACGTACCCCGTAAGATCCTGTGCAGAGGGTAAAACCGTTGTACACAGTGTCGTACACACTCAGGATCTGACGTAAATTATCCTCCGTGCTGACAATGCGGGGCAGACCGAAGAGGGGATAGGGGGGATCATCGGGATGGATCGCCAGCTTTACATCCGACTCCAGGGCCACCGGCACTATCTGCTGCAGGAAATAGGCCAGGTTGCTCCGAAGGGCTGCATCGTCCACGTTACGGTAGGCATTGAGTCTTTCCTGGAACTGGGCCAGGGAGTACCCCTCCTGCCCGCCGGGCAGACCGGCAATGATATTATGCTGCAGATTCTCCTTCTGCTCCTGCGTCATCTTTTCATAGTATTCCCAGGCTGCCTGCTGCCGTTCCTCGCTGTACTCACTCGCCGCCCCGGGCCTTTTGAGCATAAACAGATCGAAGGCCGCAAAGGCATCCACGTCGAAGCGAAGGGCCAGGGAACCGTCTTCGAATTCAAACTCAAGGTCGGTCCTGGTCCAGTCCAGCACCGGCATAAAGTTGTAACAGACCGTCTTTACCCCGATCGCCCCCACATTGCGGATACTCTGCTTGTAATTCTCGATGTATCTTTCGCGTCCGGGAAGTCCAAGCTTGATATCCTCGTGGACGGGAATGCTCTCCACCACCGACCAGCTGAGTCCCCGGTTTCGCGGGGGGCTGAGGCTGTCGTCCCACTCTATCATCCGCTTCCGTTCCTGCAGTGCCTCCAGGGACCACACGTCGCCGATGGGAATATCCTGCAGGGAAGTCACTATTCCCGTCGCGCCGGCCTGGCGAATATCACTCAGGCGTACCGGATCATCCGGTCCGTACCATCTCCAGGTCTGTTCCATGCTCATTGTTATTTCTCCTGTAATTGTCAAGTATTCTGGGACTTCAGCATTTTGAGCTCGTTTTCCAGTCCCCGATTGATATGCTGTTCCAGTAGTGTTACAACCTCATCTTCCGGCGAGGAAAAGAGAGCCTCCACCAGTGCCCCATGGTCTCCGATATGGCGGGTGGAAGAGTTCTTCCAGGTTCTGAGGGCATTCCAGAAAAAGAGTTTTTTCAGATTGATGCGCTCATACATCCGGCTCATGAGGGGCGAGCCCGCAAGGTCAACTATCTCCATGTGAAGACGATAATGAAGATCTCCGAATTCATGGAGATCCCCTTCAGGATCGAGATCGATACCGTCGCACTGGGCGGCAATCTTCAGAAGATCCGAAGAATCGATCTGTTCCCGGTTCCGGACGATCTCCCGGGCGGCCTCAAGCTCGAAGAGGCGCCGCAGGCGATAACGATCCTGTACTGTTGCAGGGGTCTCCTCCGGAACCCTGACCCCCCAGTGGGGAACATTCTCCACCAGCCCGTCGCTTTCAAGCTGCCGCAGGGCGGCCCGGACGGTAATGACCGCCGCGTCGACCTTCCCGGCCAGGGTACGCTGGGACAGAAAGGTATTCAGGGGAATACCGCCCTGGAGAATCAGTTCCTTGAGCTGTTCATAGACGATCTCTTCCTTCGTCTTCGGTCGTTCGAGATCCCGTGTTTCCATGTCTCTTCCGTATTTCATATGATTTAACTGTTAAAACAGTTTTAACGATAATTTTTGAACGAGTCAAGAGACAAACAGGGTTTTAGAAGGAAGTTCCTTCTCTACTGTTCAGAATCGTGGGGATAAAGGTCACGTAAGGTTTTCTCAGAGCAGGATTTATCCGCCCTACCGTGCCGGATCAGCGGATTCTTCCGAAATCACGATCTTTTACGACGGATAAAGGGAATCCATCCCCACGCTTCGGGACACTGTCCGCTACTTGGAGGTCAGGATTTCCACACCATTCCAGTTTGCCGGGGGCGGATCCTTCAGATAGCGGTCGCAGCGCTCGATATAGAGGGATGCCAGAAAATCCGCCGGCTCAAGCCGCAGCACCGCTTCAAAATACTGCCGGGCACCGGAAAAATCCTGCCGGTAGTAGCGGGCCATGGCGGCGTGGTGGATGCGCAGAAGCTGCTCCTGCTTCGCATTAAGCCGGTTTTCGTAGGCGGTATAAATATTCTCCCCGATGGTTTTGCCCTTGACCTGCACTTTGTCCACCAGGCGGCAGGGATAGGTGTCCTTGACCTTGCGGTAGACACTCTCGGAGAAGATAACATCCTGCTTGTAGGGTTTGGTCAGCCCCTCCAGCCGGGAGCCCAGGTTGACCATGTCCCCGATTACCGTGTAATCCATCTTCTTCTGGCTGCCGATGTTGCCGACGGTGACAACGCCGTAGTTGATGCCGATACCGGTTATGAACTTCGGCTTGCCCTTCTCCTCCTGGGAGCGATTGAACTCCTTCAGGGCTTCCTGCATTTTAAGGGCCACGGCCACCGCATTCAGGGCATCGTTCTTGTGTTTTACCGGAGCGCCGAAAAAAGCCATGATGGCATCGCCGATATACTTGTCGATAATGCCGCCGTGGTCCATGATTATGTCCACCATAATCTCGAAGTAGGCGTTCAGGGCGTTTACCAGTTCGTCGGGCATATAGCCCTCGGAGATGGTGGTAAAGGAGCGTATATCGGAGAAAAGTACCGCCAGCACCCGGTTCTCCCCCACCAGCATGGACTCGGGATTTGAGAAGAGGGAGTCGATTACATCCTTGGGAACATATTTCTGAAAGATATTGCGGATTTTATGTTCGTTCTTCTGGGCCAGCACGGCCTTGAAGGCAAAGCCCTTGATCTGGTTGTAGGCTTTCTGAAGCTCCTCAACCATTATATTGAAGGTATGAGCCAGGTCTCCTGTCTCGTCCCTGTACTCCACAGCCACCCTGGCGGAAAGATCGTTATTGGATATTATCCCCCGCATGGTGGAGACGACCCGGCGGAGGGGGCCGGTGAGAATCCCGGCGAAAAAGAAGAGCAGAATCAGGGAGACGAGTATTGCACCGCCCAGGACATAGGCGTTCCGGACGAGGATCTCCCGGACCTCCCGATAAAAAGCGGCCTCGTCCTCCGATACGACCACAAGCCACTGGAACGGAGAAAACCGGAAGGCGTGTCCTACCCGGGCGGATCCGTTCAAGCTAAACTCGATCCAGCCCGAAGCATCCCCGTCGATAAGACGCCGGAACTCCTCCCGGTCCTGCGGGCCGAAGCTCAGGTCGCCCGTACTGAGCTCCAGGTCCGGGTCTCCTTCATAGGAGACTGCAAGGATCAGTTCAGTAGGAGTCCGAACAACGGATTCCGCATAGGCCTCCATGGCATCCCTGGCAACAGCCACATACTCCTCTTCCTCGGAGAGCTCATTTGTCACCAGGAGGTTCCACTGGCTGTCCATGTATTTGTTCAGCTCCTGGGCTTTGAAGCCGAGGGAGGACATGGCAATACGGGTCATACCGCTGCGGGCGGAATACGAACTAATCGTACCGCTTATAAGAAGAGCGGCAACCAGAAGGGGCACAACAACTAATACTATCTTTGCGCGAATACTCACCTTGAATATACCTACCTTTAGAGCATCGGTCACAGGACCTGAGTTCTTAATGCCGGAAAATCCGCTGAGGCATAAAATTCGCTTTACACTTACAGCCCTTCCTGCCGATACTAGAAACGGAAAACTGTTCATACCCAGGGAGTAAGAATGGCAAGTCCCGACCCGACGGTCTCAGAACCGGAAGTATACGACGACGTACTCACAGAGGAGACATCCATTTCCGACGAGGACCGCCGGGAGATCCTCGCGGACATAGAGGATGTGGTTCGAAAGAACCGTATTACCGTCAGCGAGGACCTTTTCCGCATTCGGCCCCAGAAAAGCGGGGTGCTTCTCCCAACATTGATAAATATTCTGGCCATTGCGGCAGTGGGCGCAGTCTTTTACTATTCCGCCCGCTTTTTCGAAGCCCGGCAGGAGACCATGTCCCTCCAGGTAAGCACGGTAACGGGCGCAGAGGGCCGGCTCCTGGAGGAGCTGAAACGGGAATCCGCAGAACAGATCGCCAGAAAAGAGGAAGAGATAAGCCGTATTCAGGACGAGCTGGCCCGCATCGAGTCCCAGGCCAGGACCCTGCAGACGGATTTCGAGAGCGCCCTGCAGCAACGCGAAGAAGAGCTGCGGGCCGAGCTGGAACTGGAACTGGAGGCGGAACGAGTCAGGCTGCAGGCCCTGGATATTACCCCTGCGGAAATGGATTCGCGGCTGCGGGAGTTTGAAATTCAGAAACAGCAGGAACTCCAGCAGAGGATCGAGGAGTTCCGTATCCAGATGCAGGCGGAGATGGCGGAACGGGAGGAGGAGCTCCAGCAGGCCCGGGCCGCGGCAAACCAGATTCTCGACGAAGCCAACGCAGAGAGGGAGGCAATCCTTCAGGAAGCCGTTGAGCGTGAGACCCGGCTTGCCGAACGATACGAGGCGGAGCGTCAGGCCCTGGTGGAGGCCTCATCTGCGGCGCAGCTGCGCCTCGAGGAGATTGCCCGGCGTCAGGAGACGGAGAACCTGCTGACCGACCAGATCCTCGCCTCCTACAGCTCCATAATGGAAAGCATGCGAAACAGGGAGTTTCAGAAAGCCCTGGATCAGATCGGTACCCTGCAGAATCTTCTGGAGGATCCCCGGATCGACGACCTTCCCCGGATCGCACGGCGGAGGGAGGTGGAGCGCTTTGTTCTTTCCACGCTCCAGGAAGATATCAGAAGCGAAATGAACGCTGAGACCGCCGACACCGGTGGTCTTGTAAATGCGGCCCAGCGGCTTTTCAATGCCCGGGAACTCATAAGCCGGGGAGAAGCCGCCCTTGAAGCCGGCCGTGAAGAAGAGGCCCGGAACCATTTTCAGGAAGCCGTTGCAGCCCTTCCGTCGGTCCGATCTGCTGTTTCCAGAATAGCGGATCTTGATGCCCGCGAACGCCGTACCCAGGCCCTGCAACTCCTGGAACAGGGAAACCGGCTGATCAGCGGCGGGGACACCGCCGGGGCGATTCAGGCCTATCGGGATGCGGCTTCGGCAATTGCAGAAGAAAACGACGATACCCTGCTGGAGACCCTGGACCGTCTGCAGGAAGCTGTGACACAGGGAACCGGCGCCGCCCTGGCGGCGGACAACGAAGCACGGGTGGAAGAGCTGCGCAGGGAATACGAGGATCGTATCGTTGAACTTACGGAGATTTCCCTGGCCTCGGAAGAAGAAACCAGCGGCCGTCTTGCCCAGGCCCTGAACAGGGTGGAAGAGCTGGAAGGACTCCTCGAACAGGGGAACCGGCGAATCCGGGATCTTGAAACCTCTCTGCAGCAGGAACGCGACCTCATCGAGGAGGGAAGGGAGATCCTGGAGAAGGAACGCAGGGAAGCTGCGGAGTTCCAGGCCACCATTGCGTCCCTGGAACAGGAGATCCGGGAACTGGAGAATACTCCCCGTGGGGTCGACCCGGAGGCCGCCGCCTCACTGCAGGCCGGATATCAGGCTGAACTGCAGCAGCGGGAAACCCGCATCAGCGAACTTACCGATCGCCTCAACAGCACCCAGGCAAGTCTTGCCCGCACGGAGGAACGCCTGACCCGCTCCCAGGAGCAGCGCCAGCAGCTGGAGGAGGACCTGAATGCCGCGGTAATCGAGCTGGTGGATGTGGTTACCCAGCGGCAGGGAGACGAACGCTACACAGCCCTTGCCAGGAATTACGTGAATTACCAGTCCAGGCTGGAATCTCTTATTTCCGGCGGCTCTCCTTCGGATTTCCGAAAGGCCGAGGAACTTCTGAACAGTTTCTACCGCGAACAGGCGATACGGCAGGTATTTCCGAACCTGGAGGAGTACAGCTCCCGGATCATGGAAGGCAGAATCGAGGCTGCGGAAGAACAAGCAAAGGAAGAGGTTTTTTCCGCGGCCAGGAAATACGCCGGAGAGGATGAACTTGTTCTGCGGGCCATAGAAAAAATCAGGGATCTTGCACAGAAGGAGTAAGGCTCTTCCGGGACCCGGTAATCACCTGCCACTGGGATGCCAGCATCCCCGCAAACATCAGAACACAGCCGGCCAGAGACCTGGGATCCAGGACCTCTCCGATAAGCAGCCATCCCCCGAGGGCGGCGAAGGCCCCTTCCAGGCTCAGCAGAATCGCCGCATGGGAGGGCGGAGCATTCTTCTGGGCCACAACCTGCAGGGTATAGGCGATCCCCACGGAAAAAAGTCCGCCGTAGAGAATGGGTACGGCAGCGGTCAGAATTCCCTGAAAACCGGGATCCTCAAATCCCAGGGCCGTCACACCGCACAACACCGAACAGAGGGCGAACTGGATTATGGAAAGCTCGATGGAATCCACGTAACGTCCGTACAGGTCAATTATCAGCACATGCAGGGCCCAGAATACAGCGCTGGCCAGGACCAGCAAATCCCCGGGAGAGACGGTAAAGCCCTCCCGGACACTCAGGAGATAGAGTCCGCTCACCGCCAGAAGGGCCCCCACCCAGCCGGCGATCCCCGTACCCCGGCGTACGACAATTCCGAAAAGAGGAACCAAAACCACATACAGGGTAGTTATAAAACCCGCCTTGCCGGCGCTTGTATAGACAATACCGATCTGCTGAAGGGAGGCGGCGAAAAAGAGAAACGCGCCGGCGGCAAGACCGACCCGTATGCGAAGACGGACAGAGGAACGGATCTGTCTTCCCCTGGCCCTGCGCCAGTACAGAAGGGGCAGCAGACTCGCCGCTCCCAGGGCAAAGCGTACGGCATTATAGGTAAAAGGTCCAATGAACCTCATACCCACCCGTTGGGCTACAAAGGCGAATCCCCAGATCATGGCAGTCATTAAAAGCAGCGCATCGTTTTTCATTACCCCGGTTTTCATACCGCGGGAGTATACTTGGGATCGCGTCCTTCGTCCATAAACTGAGGGCAATTAAGAATCCCTGTCACAGGCAAAGCGGAGGAATTTTGCAGCACCCTCAAACTCCTGTGATGACGAGAGTTGAGAAGGGAAAATTCCCGACAACGCTGCATGGGGCAAAAAGTGCAGTTTTTGGAGGTGCCCCACAATTTATCTGGAAAAAATATAAAAAAAGACTATAATGAAAGAAGCGAAGCAGCCGCTGTACCGGCGCAGAGCGACAGGTCGAACAGAACCGGACCCGACCACAAAATCACAGATTGTGTGGTCCGACGCTTTCCTTCAGGAAAGTGATCGGGGATGGCGACCGAGAAACAGGAGAAACAATGGAGACTGTCATACCCTTTCTGATAAAGGCCAAAAGGAACTGTTACGCCGCGGGCATGATCCCCGTTTCGTCCACCAGAAAAAATTCCAAGGACCTTCACTATTCGGAAGGCGATCTACGATATCTGGACTCCTATTTTGGAGCTGAGCGTTTCCTGGGCCAGGAAGTTGTATGGAAGAAAAACCGCGAGGTCTGGGGAATGAACTACTACGGCTGCCTGCTCGAAGACGCCATCCCCGAGGACTTTCCGGAGTTTCTGAGGCAGGCCCTCTCACGGCTGGATGAGCAGAATCCCTACAGGGGCAAAGACGGCTACCGGGAAGGAGACTTCTCGTACCACTGCAGCTGGACCGGTTCCTTCGAGCAGTTCCGGGGAGAGGAGTACGTCACCTTCGGCGGTTCCAGAATCTACGAGATGTATTTCCACGGGGGAATACTCTAAAATCCGTCCCCGTAGTGCCGTCTGCAGATCTCCTGTAATGTTTCCCAGGTTTGCGGAAATCCCGCCACGAGAGAACGGGAGGAGAAAAGGGAATAGGGTTTTCCGGAGAATTCGGAAAGCCCGCAGCCCGTCTCCCGGAGAAAAAGCAGGGCCCCCGCTGCGTCATAGGGCATGAGATCGACCTCAAAAAACCCCTGTAAAAAGCCGGCTGCCACATAGCACAGATCCAGGGCTGCACTCCCGGTGCGGCGTATACCGCGGCTGGCGTAGAGGACCTCCCGGGCACAGGAAAAAAAGGCCTCGCTGGTATCGGGGGACCTGTAGGGAAAACCCGTACCGATCAGAGCCTGGGAGAGGGGCAGCGGGGGAACGGGTTTCATACGCTGATTATTATGGTAGGCCCCCAGGTTCCTGATTGCACAGAAGGTCTCATCGTTGCAGGGTTTCAAAATAACCGAAAGCAGGATCTCATCTCCGTGGAGCAGGGCCACGCTGATGGACCAGTGGTCCAGACCGGAGAGAAAATTGGTCGTTCCATCCAGGGGATCAACAACCCAGGTATAGCCGGTACCGCGGTTCTGCAGGGTTTCTTCACCAAAAAAGTCCGCCTCCGGGATAATCTGAAGCAGACCGTCCCGCAGAATGTGTTCGCTCTCAACATCCACGTGACTGACATATTCCATTTCAGTTTTTGCATCTCCGCTTCCGTGGTCCAGAAAACGAAAATGAGAAAGCTGATACTCCCCTGCCCTGCGGGCCAGGCTTTTAACCTTCTCCAGAACTCCGTGCAAATCCATGGAACAAGAGTACCGGGCTTTGACGGGCTTGGGCAATAGGAAAGGCGGCTTTCGGGAAAATACCGTTTACAAACAAATCCCGGATAACATATAAATAACCTAAAGTGAGCGATTCCGAATAGAAATGAACTCCGCCAGCGGTTTTACCCTAGC
>NZ_MWQY01000034.1 GCF_002087085.1 Marispirochaeta aestuarii
TCATTACACCACATGGAGGTATTTTTTTCTACACGTGAAAATCGCTCAGGTTAGGTTCCTGTAAGCGACAGGGACCTGAAAAACGCGGTAGAAACGCATATTTCGTATACCAGGCTCAAGGTCGGAGGAAAGCTCAGGCTCTCCCTGGCAGGGGCTCAGGACAAATGGCCTGTATACTTTGACGGAGAGAGTCTCTTCTGGCCCCAGGGAGACGCGGCAAGCTCTCATATTCTCAAGTTCTCAAACCGCAATTATAAAGGACTCAACTGGAACGAGGTGTATATCAGCTTTATTTCCCGACAGCTGGGACTTCCGACAGTTGAAGTCGGCATCGGAAACGGATACTCATTAACAGTCCGCTGCGACCGCGTACGGGATAAGTCAGGAAGCATTGTCCGCATCCATCAGGAGGACTTTTGCCAGGCCCTGGGGTATCCCTATTACAGAAAGTATGAAAATGACGGCGGACCGGATCTTAAGGAGTGCATACATCTGCTGCGAAACATCAGTGTGTCCCCGGCGGAAGATATACTGAACCTTCTCCGCTGGCAGGTATTCAATCTGCTTACAGGGAATGCGGACGGCCATGCAAAAAACCTTTCCATACTCTACACCAGTGCAGGTCCGAGGCTCGCGCCCTTTTATGATCTTGTCTGTACCGCGATCTATCCCGGCATCAGCAGCGATCTGGCCTTCTCCATCGGCGGCAATGCGGATCCCGGGCAGATTCGCCTGAAGGATTGGGAAAGAATGGCAGATGTACTTGGAATGCGTCCGCGGCTTATCCTCAACACCCTGAACAGCTTCATGGACATACTCCTGGACAGACTGAGCGATTACCATCGGCTGTTTGTCGAGAAGAACGGGTCAGACCCGGTGCTTGAGAGGATCAACCAGACTATTCGGAAGCGGATACGGAGGACGGGGAGCTTGGTGGCGGGGTGAGTATCTCTTGCCTCAAGCCCTCCTCAATCCCTCCAGGTCGATTTTCTTCATTGTGAACATGGCTTCCAGGGTACGTGTTGATTTTGCCTCGTCGCCGTCCTGGAGCAGTCTGTTCATCTCCGTGTCCGGAAAAATCTGCCAGGATATGCCGTACCTGTCCTTGAGCCAGCCGCACTGTTCGGCTTCCGGCACCGCGGAAAGGGCCTTCCAGTAATGGTCTATTTCTTCCTGGTTCTGAGCGTCCACCAGTAAAGAGACCCCTTCGTTAAAGCCGAACCTGTTCTCCTGGGCGCTGTCCATGGCGGTGAACGTCTGTCCCTCCAGGCTGAACTCTCCGTACATTACGCTGTCTGCAGTATCCGGCTCCTGTCCCGCGCCGTAGCGGGCGATTTCTCCCATGGAAGCCTTTCTGAATATCGATGTGTAGAAGTTCATGGCCTCTTCGGCTTTGCCGCACACATCTCCCACAAAGAGCAGGGAGGGTACAATGCGCGGCTCCAGAGATTCGGGGGCAAGAATCAATTGCCAGGAAACACCGAAGCGGTCCTGTATCCAGCCGTAGCGCTCACTGAAGAAGTAACTGTCCAGAGGCATCAGGACTTTCCCCTCCCGGGAGAGCTCCTGCCAGAGACGGTCCACCTCGGCCGCGTTTTCACAGCGGACAAAAAAGGAAATGGAAGGATTGATGGTAAAATACGGCCCGCCGTTAAGGGCGGTAAAGCTGAAACCGTCCGCCTCGAAAAGTACGGTCATAACTGATCCGGGTTCCTTTCCGTGAAGTTCCTTCCCGGCTTCGGTGTAACGGGTTCTACCGGTAATGCGGGAGTTGGGAAAAATATCCGTATAAAAGGCGGCGGCTTCCTCCGCCTGGCTATCGAACCAGATACAGGCGCTTATTTTTGACATGGGGTCCTCCTTTTCCCCGGACCGGATGCCGGGTCCCTGAAGAAATCAAAAAAACCACCTGTATATTTTATTACCTTTTCTGTCGTATTTGCAAGAATTAACCAGCATTCAGCCTCAGACTATAAATCTGCGGAACCTGCTGCCTGCTCTATTTATTCCCCTTTTTAAGAAAGTCCACATACACGGCGATCAGTATAACGACACCTTTAACAATGTACTGCCAGAAGGAGTTAATCCCCAGCAGGTTCAGCCCGTTGCTGAGGACCCCGATAATGAGAGCCCCGATAACGGTGCCGCCGATTTTCCCGACTCCGCCGCTCATACTTGTTCCGCCCAGTACTACCGCGGCGATGGCATCCATCTCCGCGCCCTGGCCGGCTGTCGGCTGGCCGCTGAACATGCGGGAGGCAAGAACGATTCCGGCAATCGATGCCATGAGACCGCTGAACAGATAGGCGAAGAAAAGTACCCGGCTGTTTTTAATACCTGAGAACTTCGCGGCCGTCGGATTGCCCCCCACTGCATAGATGTGCCGCCCCAGTCGTGATTTGGACATGATCAATACCGAGACAACAACAATTATCACCAGGTAGATTATGGGCATGGGAATCTCACCCAGATATCCTGCACCGATAAAATTGAAGGAATCGGACATTACGCGAATGGGCTGACCGCCGGTATAGACATAGGCGGCTCCGCGGGCGATATTCATCGTCGACAGGGTAACGATAAAAGGAGGAATGGTGGTCTTGCTGATCAAAAGCCCGTTAAAAGCTCCCACCGCAGAGCCCACCAGGAGTCCGGCCACGACCGCGACCCCGATAGAATAACCGTCAAAGGCGATCATCCCGCCGGTGACCACACCGGAGAGGGCGATGATCGATCCCACCGAAAGATCGATACCCCCAAGAATTATAACCATTGTCATGGCGCAGGCTATGTAGAGGTTTGTCGCCACCTGCCGCAGTACGTTCAGAATATTATTCTTGGAAAGAAACACCGGGGAAAAGATGGTCAGAATGACGCACAACAGGAGCAATCCGATGAGGATACCCAGGTTTTCCCGTACGAAACTGTAAATTGGATTATGCTTCAGATGCAGTTCTTTCATAGGTTTAACTGTCGAATTATTCATGTCCTTCATTGTCCTCCGCTCCTAGGTTCAGGTCGTAACAAACTGCGTAGCGTGATGCATTATCTTTTCCTGCGTCAAACCTTCTCGAGGAAGGCAGGCGGTTATTCTGCCGTTGCTCATAACCACCACCCGGTCGCTCATATTGATCACCTCAGGAAGTTCCGACGAGATCATGATGATCGCAACGCCTTCTTTGACAAGATTGTTCATAATTGCGTAGATCTCCGCCTTGGCCCCGACATCGACGCCCCGGGTGGGTTCATCAAGAATCAGGATTTTGGGCTTAGTCGCAAGCCATCGGCCAATAACTACCTTCTGCTGGTTGCCGCCGGACAGGTTCCCCACTACCTGCTGATAGGTCGGCGTCTTTATCGCCATCTTGTCGACGTATTCCCTGGTTATTTTCGTCTCCTGGGCATTGTTTACGTGGATTCCGTGAATGAACTCACCCAGGGCCTTGATGGTGATGTTGTACTTCACCGTCTGATCGGGAAACAGGGCTTCGAGCTTACGGCTTTCGGGAACCAGGGCTATACCCTTTTTCATTGCTTCATCGGGATTGCGGATGATCGCCGGGTTTCCATTCAGCAGGATCTCTCCGGACTGGAACGGATCGATTCCGAAAATGCATTTCATCAGTTCGCTTCTTCCTGCACCCACAAGACCTGCGAAACCGAGGATCTCTCCCTTGAAAAGATGGAAAGACACATCCTTGAGCAGTTTCCCGTCCCTCAGGTTTTTTACCTCCAGTACTTTTTCCGTGGGATTTCCGAAGGTCCTGGTATAGTAGTTCGTAAGCTGACGGCCGACCATCATGGCGATAAGTTCATCATTGTCCGTTGTCTTCGTATCCTTCGTACCGATGTACTCGCCGTCGCGGATTACCGTGATTCTGTCCGCAATTTGTTTCAGTTCGCTCATCCGGTGGGAAATATAGATGATGCCGACCTGGGCCTTTTTCAGCTTCCGGATATTCTCAAAGAGAAAATCGACATCCTTCTCCGAGAGGGATGAGGTCGGTTCATCCATGACCAGTATTTTCGCATTGAAGGAGAGAGCCTTGATAATCTCCACCATCTGCTGCTGGGCAATGGTCAATTCGCTGATTTCCTCCTCCGGCCTGATATCCAGTTCGAAGGAGTCGAGCAGTTTCTTTGCATCGTCGTGCATCTTTTTGAAATCAACAAAGCGACCAGATTTAAGCGGTTCTCTGCCAAGATATATATTCTCCGCGACCGTCATGTGAGGCACCAGCACGAGCTCCTGGTGAATTACACTGATTCCGTATTTCTGGGCGTCATGAACCGAATCGATGTGGACCACTTTTCCGTCGATAACGATTTCTCCGGCATCCCGGGCATATATTCCGCCCAGAATCTTGATAAGTGTCGACTTACCTGCACCGTTCTCTCCCAGTAAGGCGTGGACCTCCCCGGCCCGAAGCTGCAGAGACACATCTTTGAGTGCCAGGACTCCCGGGAACTCCTTGCGTATATGGTTCATTTCCAAAAGAATCTGCTCACTCACCTGGCTCTACCCTCCGCTGTTATTGCTTGAAACGGGGCCGGTTCTGAATCAGACCGGCCCCTGTGGGATTTGTAAAAAATAGACCTGTGTTCCTACTGCCAGCCGTCGGTTCCATATTCGTTGACGTTGTCAGCGTTGATCAGGAATGTCTTGACGGGGATGCGCTCTTCGTAGGCTTCGTTGTTAAGAACCTTGTACGCCAGCTTTACGGATTCCACACCGATGCTGATCGGGCTCTGTGCTCCGGAACCTACAAACTGACTTCCACTGGCGATTTCCGCCTTGGCTTCGGGAGAACCGTCGACACCGTAGATCAGAATATCCGTTCGGTTGGCCGCCTTACAGGCTGCAAGGGCACCCAGAGCCGTAGGATCATTACCACCCATTATCGCTTTGATGTCGGGATGTGCCTGAAGGATATCCTCGGTTATTCTCATGGACGTAGGAAGATCACCCTTGGCATCCTGCTGCGCTACGATGGTAAAACCCTTTCCTTTGATGGCTTCCATGAAACCTGCGATACGGTCGTTGATGGAGTTCATGGTGGGGGAATCGAGTACAACGATGTTTCCGCCATTGGGGAAGCGTTTTACCAGATCAGCACCACACACATACCCGGCATTCTTGTTGTCGGAGCCGGCATAGGCGGTTACATACTCCATGTCCTTTACTTCAGTGTCAAAGTTGATAATGGGAATACCGGCGTCTTTGAGGGCAACAAGAGCAGGGCGGATTCCTTCCCAGTCAACGGGGTTAAGGTAGATGGCGTCGATTCCCTGGGTAATCAGGTCTTCAATCTGGTTGATCTGTTTTGCCACGTCCATCGCCGGATCCATGGTGATCAGCTTGTCGCCGTTTGCTTCGACTTTATCACGGATAGACTGTTCAAGGATAATAAAGAAGGGGTTATTCATGGTCATGCAGGTATAACCGAAGGTGTATCCGCTGTCGGCTTCTCTACCGCCCTCTGCGAATACCGATCCCAATGCAACGATAAGGATCAGGCAAAATAAAAGTGCTTTTTTCATAAATCCTCCAATTTATGTTTGATGCGCTTGATAGGCGTGGTTGGTACCAAAACTCACCCTCGAAAGTATTCTACCGGCTTAAATTCTTGAACGCAAACAGTTTATTGTCACCACTTTTATGACAATTGTCACTAAAGCCTGTGATTTTTTCCTTAAAGCTTTACAAGTATTCACCTCTGGGCTATCGTACAGGCACGTTTATGGATAAACCGCTGAACTATGTTTACCATTTCATTCTCATCCTGAATCTGGCTATCGTGAGCCTGCTCTCCCTTGTCATGTACCAGACAACCTTTCTGGTGTGCGAAGCCGATCAGGCGCGAATATTTCTGGAGCAGGCACGGTATCTGCCCCATGTTCCCTGGCATGTTCCTGTTTATGCCATCGGCAGTTTTTTAATACTTGCGGTTTCCGGTTTACTGAAACGGCGCCTTGGAGAGTCCCGTACAATCCTTACCTTCCTGCTGTTTCTGGCGGATATCGCCATAACCTTTTTTATCGCCTACAATCTTAATTTCTCATACAAGGGGCTGTTCCTCTTTATCGGAGTCGGGGCCTTCTTTTTTATCAGTAAGCTGCCCCTGCGCTACATTGCCATTGGCCTGGTAATGCTCGGGTACATCTTTTCCGACTACGATATTATCTCGGTCCGTCTCAACCTGGTTTCCCTGCAGGATTATATCAGCTTTTACGGACCGAGCACGCAGATACCGCTTTACAGTATCCGGAGCACCCTGGAATCCCTTAACCTGATGCTGGCGATTCTCTTTTTCCAGTTCCTCATTCAGAGCAAGGTCCGGGAAAACAAGGAGTTCATCAAGGTCAACAATGAACTCTCCGACAAGCTTCATCAGCTGGAAATCCTTCAGGCAAAACTGGAGGAATCCGCGCGCCTAAAGGAGCGGAACCGTCTGGCCCACGAAATCCATGATATCCTCGGGCACTCCCTTACAAGCATCTCCACCGGGCTTGAAGCCTGCATTGAACTCTCCAAAAAAGGAGGGGCCGAACTGCACCGCCGCCTGATGAAGATAAAGAGTGTTACAGACAAGGGATTAACTGATATCCGTCGTTCGGTCCGGGAACTGAAAAGCGATGCGATAGTCAAATCCTCGCTCCTCAGGGCCCTGCAGGAGCTCATAAACGATGCCAATGCCCTGGGGGACCAGAGTGTGGAATTTACGATAATCGGCCAGGCAGTTCCCCTGGAGGATGACGAGGAACAGACAGTCTATCGCCTGGTCCAGGAGAGCCTGACAAACTCCTTCAAATATTCGGAAAGTAAAGCCATAGATGTAAGCCTGCGCTATACGGCTAACCAGCTGAGCGTATCCATCATCGATGACGGCAAAGGATGTGCCCAGGTTAAAAAGCACTTCGGCCTGGAGCATATAGAAGAGCAGATCGCTCTTTTAGGAGGAAAGGTCCGGTTCGAAACAGCCGAAAACTGCGGCTTCAAAACCTTTGCCACCATACCGCTGCGGAAGGGAGGAAAGTCATAACTATCAGTGTTCTAATCGCAGACGACCAGGAACTCATTCGCGAAAGCCTCGAGCTTATTATCAGCTCCGATTCCCGCTTCAGTGTTGTCGGAACGGCGAAGGACGGACGGGAGGCGGTGGAACTTGCCGGTCGTCTCAAACCCGACATCATCCTCATGGACATCAGAATGCCGGAGATCAATGGCCTTGAGTGCGTCAGTATAATCAAGGAACGGAACTCCGCCATAAGGATCATCATGCTCACCACCTTCGACGATGATCAATATGTCTACGAAGCTGTAAAGAATGGAGCCGACGGCTTTTTGCTTAAAGGGATATCCAAGAGCGACCTGCTCACCAGCATTGCTTCCGTCCATGCAGGCGGCGCCAGTGTTGATCCCCAGACTGCCCAGAAGATTTTCTCCTTATTCGGCCGGCTGGCCAACTCGTCCTTTCTCTCCCTGCAGACACCGGATGAACAGTTCAAATCCCTCACCATCCAGGAAATAAAGATAATGCAGCTGATCGGCAAAGGATTATCAAACAAGGAGATCATGCAGAAGGTCAACTTTTCCGAGGGAACCGTACGCAATTACATCAGTAATATTCTTAAAAAACTCGACCTTCGCGACCGTACTCAGATCGCGATATTTGCGATTCAATCCGGGCTCATGCTGAAAAACCTGGAGTCCCTGAATGGCTAAAAATACTCCGGTAACACGGGGAAAATTACGGATCCTCGGAGTATTGACAGTACTGATTCTGCTGATGGTATTCGCTCTACTGCACTACCGGAGCAAAACAGTTGTGCTGGAACTGGCCCTCTATTCGGGAAACAGCTGGGGGGTGCCCCAGAACTTTGCCTATGCCATCTACGACAAGGCCGTGGAGATGTTTGAGCAGCGCTTCGCAGACGAGGGGTATACGGTAGTGCTGCGCACCGGAACAATGTACAAGGATTATTCCGAATGGTTTGCCCAGCTGGTACTCAAGGGAAAAGAGCCGGACATATTTCTGATCATCGAAGAGGATTTTACCACCTATGCGGCCATCGGACTGCTGGAACGGCTCGATAAATATATCGAAAAGAGCGACTTGAGCCCGGATGTCTTTTTCCGCAATGCCCTTGAGGCAGGACAATACCAGGGCTCCCAGTATTCCTTACCCATCTATATAGTCCCCTCGTTCCTTATCGTGAATAATGATCTCCTCGATTCCCTGGACCTCACAATCGACCTGGACAACTGGACCTGGGAGCAGTTTTATCATCTGTGCGAACAGATTACCGATGATCTCGACGGTGACGGCGCCCCCGACCAGTTCGGGGTGGAAGGTTATGACTGGCATCATGTTTTCTATACCAATGACACCAGCCTGTTCAATGCGGACAGCACGCAGTCCGGATTCAATTATCAGCGTTTTTCCGAGACACTTCATTTTCTCAAAAAAATGCACGCCCTGAACCAGGGGGTTATTGTCAGGGAAGGGACCTTCGAAGACGGACGGGTGGGATTCAAAACCTTCAACCTTTCAGAGTTCCGTGTATACGGATCATACCCCTACCGTATTCTGCGATATGAAGATTTTGACTGGGAGGCTCTGCCTTTCCCCCACGGCCCCCACGGGAGCAGCAAATCAAAACTCTACACCGTACAACTGGGAATGAGTTCGCGCTCACGGCATAAGGATGTCGCCTTTGAGTTTCTCAAGTTCATCTCCAGCGACAAGGACTTTCAGTACCAGATCTGGGAATATTCCAATATGCTGCCGGTAAACCGCGCGGTCTTCGACCACATCTATAAATCGGGAATAATGCAGAGGGACGGAATGCGCCCCCTGGACCGTGAGTTTATCGAGTCGGTAATAGCCAACTCATACATCGATCCGGATTTTAAAAAGTACCCGGTAATCGATGAGTACATCACCCAGCGTATATTTACCATAATCGCCCAGGACGAAGACATTTCAAAGGGAGTCGGGAGCCTGGACCAGATGATCAATGAGCTTCTGGAGGATGAATACTCGGTTCAGACCGGTAAGCGCTGAGGGTAGACAGACGAATGCAATTATCCAGGATACACGATAAAAAACATGATAATGAAGTAAACGTTAGATTATGATATAGTTAACTGTTTCGTATAGATCCTTACTGGGGTAATTACATGGAGACTAATCAACTGACTGATGCATTCAGGTTTTAGAATGAAACAGACCCTGGTTTTTAGATTTAATACATTATTCTTCAAAACATTTATTATCATCATTTTATCCTCGATCCTCCCGGTCATTGCGGCTAACTGGATCATCTACCGTCAGTCCTCACAGCTGATAGAAAAGCAGATACTGAAAACCAGTATGAATGTACTTAACAAGAGCAGCGAAATGGTCAATCTGATCTACCGGGAAATAGAACAGGTCCACAAGCAGATTGCCGGTAACAAGGACGTGATTCAATTTATCTTTAATCCCCACCTGGAAGTATATCCACGCAATCTGGATATTCTGAATATGCTCGGCAATATATCCGCAACCAATGAATATATTGAATCCATCTACATTTATGGAAGTCACTCAAAACAGATTATCCATTCCAACGGAAAACTATACAGCCTGGATGAGTTCCCCGACACCTTCTGGATTCCAGTATATGAGAAGAGCAGAGTTCCGATTGAGTGGCTGGGTACCAGACGAGTTACTGAAGATACAGGATTCAACAGCAATGTAATAACCAGTATATGCAACATCCCGTTCCGGTCCGAAAGCAAGATGGGTGCTGTCGTTATAAACATCAAGGAACGAATGATCTACGCAGCAATCAAAGGGGACAATGCCATTGAACACAGTGAAATATTCGCCTTGAGTTCCGCCGGTATAGTGATTTCCCATCGTGACGAAAACCGACTCTACGATTTCGTCCGATACAGGCCCTATCTTATGCAAACCTTTTCCACTGGAACCGGATCCTACATAGCAGACATGTATGGGATGAAAAGCCTCTTCGCTTTTACAACCTCCCCCCACAACAATTGGAAGTATGTATACCGGATACCCCTGGACCATATACAGAATGACAGTCACCTTGTTCTCGGCATTATACTGGCGATCACATTAATCTATATCGCTTTGAGTATGTTTATATCCCTGGCAATATCCAGGGGAATCTATAATCCTGTAGCAAATCTGATAAAGATAATTCTTGTTTCTCAGAGAAGCGGTTCTGAATCGTCCCTGCAAAAACCAATAACCAATGAGTATAAGTTTCTGGAACAGATTTATTGCGACGTAATAGACCAAAACAGGAATCTGGAACAGCGACTAACAGAACTTAAGCCCCTGATCAAGGAGAAGCTTTTCTCGGGACTGGTAAAGGGCGGCAACGAGAATATGCGGGACATATCGGAGAAACTCAATTTTCTTGGATACGACCTGAGTCTTAACAACTATCTGGTTATTGCCCTTCAGATTGATGATTATCATCGATGGTACGAACGATACGGCGATATTGAACGGAACCTGCAGAAACTGAGACTCATCGCTACAATAGAGAAAATCATCATGCTTCATGCAAAAGGGGTGTGTATTGAAGTTAAACCCGATAAACTAGTGGCGATCATTAATTATGACGGCGACGGCAAGTTTATTGTTATCCAGGAAAACTCCGTGAGTTTCGCTTCGGAAATAAAGAAAATTATCGAAAACAATTTTCCTTTTACTGTAACTCTTGGAATCGGACGCATATATAAAAATATTCTGGACATCAACCTTTCGTATAAAGAAGCGATGAATGCTCTAAAATACAAGCTTTACCAGGGCAAGAATGAGATTATCGATATCAGCGATATAGAGATCCATGAAAATGAACTGTATCTGTACCATTCCGAAAAAGAGCGGACTATAATCAATAAGCTGAAGACGGGCAACCATCGTGAGGCCGTTGTAGAGATAGACGAACTCATGAAAGAGATATACGAGAATGGTAATATCTCCTATGATTATCTGGAGAACATATTTATCCGCATTACAAGTTCGATCGCCGAGGTACTGATCGATACGGGAATCTCCGTGGATGAAGTCTTCGGGACCCACTACAACCTGTACGATGAACTTTCTCAGCGGGAAACCCTGGAAGACATTGGTGCCTGGTTAAAAAGGATATCCTTCAAACTTACCCATGCCATCAACGAGCACAACCTGAAGCGCCTGGATAGAAATGTGGAAAAGATTATTGCCTATATTGATGATCACCTGCAGGAGGATATCAGTCTTAATTCTCTCGCTGAGCTGGTCGGTTTCAGCACTTCCTACATCAGCAAAATATTTAAAGAAAACATCGGCATCAACTATATTGAATATCTCAGCAAGAAGAGAATAGAGAAATCAAAACTATTGCTGAAAGACACAATTTTCAATATAAAAGAAATCGGTTTCAGGGTGGGCTTCAATAATATTCAGACATTCCTGCGAACCTTCAAACGGCATGAAGGGATTACCCCCGGCCAATACAGGGAAAACATCAGAAACTCCGGCAAATAATCCCACCATGAGAAAAAGTGTTAGTCCAGAACAAATTCTGATACATCTCCGCTGATCTCCGCCGAAGAAAATCGTTAACATATACCAAATACTGACAATAGGCACAGCGGAAATTCCGGTCTATCGTTTTTATATGCCCTGTAGACAGCCATGCAGATATTTCAGGGTAATACGGCAAAGGAGCGATAGATTGTACGATATCATCATAAAAGATGGCCATGTGATCGATCCGGCTTCAAACATAAACGAAAAAGCGGATGTCGCCATTGAAAATGGAAGAATAGCCAGGGTCCAGAAAGATATTGACAGCACTGATGCACGAGCTGTTTATCCTGTGCCCGGCAAGTATATTGTTCCCGGATTGATCGATGCTCACTGCCACCCGGTGGGTGATTTTACCGGTCATGCAGTTCCGGCCGATGAGGCGGGGGTGGATGCGGGAGTGCTTCTTGTAAACGATGCCGGTTCTTCCGGTTCAGCCAACTTCCATGTTCTCAGATCCTTACTCCGGAACTCCCGCACATCGGTAAGCTATTTTATAAACTTT
This sequence comes from Marispirochaeta aestuarii, assembly GCF_002087085.1. NCBI lineage: Bacteria > Pseudomonadati > Spirochaetota > Spirochaetia > Spirochaetales > Spirochaetaceae > Marispirochaeta > Marispirochaeta aestuarii. Next base: position 12,103 of record NZ_MWQY01000034.1, read on the forward strand.
GCATCCTGCGGTCTTATCAGGCTTCCCGAAATAGCTTCGGTTCACGACTTTAACGTAGAACAGTTGAAGGAAGTTGTTGGTGCCGCGGGGGGTATGATTCGGGGTGTGAAGATACGGGCAATGGAAGCCGTTTCCCGAATAGATATGGATGTTGTAGCCCTGGCAAAGAAAACAGCCGAAGAGCTCCGTTTGCCTTTGATGATCCATATTGGAGAATTCCGGCAGAGAAAGGATAACGACCCCTTCGATGTCTACAGCCGAAATGTTGTCTCCCTGCTGGGAAAAGGAGACATAATCAGTCACTATATGTCCTGGCGCCCCGGCGGCATGGTACTGGAGGACGGAACAATCTTCCCGGAACTGGAGCAGGCAAAAAAACGCGGGGTCATCCTGGACTGCAGCCACGGCCGGAACAATTTCAGTCTGAAGGTTGCGCAAACGCTTTTGGATAATGGCTTTCCCCCCGACATCATAACCACCGACCTTTCCTCCCTCGGCCGCGAACATGTACAGAGCCTGGCAGTTACCATGTCAAAGTTCCTCGCTATGGGGATGCCTCTTAAGGAGGTTATTGCTGCGGTTACCATCAACGCCGCGAACGCCCTCAGTCTGTCCGAAACCTGGGGCAGTCTGAAGGTCGGCCGGTCTGCAAACATTACAATCCTGGATAAGGTTGACGGTAATTACAGATTCTTCGACGGCTCGGCAGGGAACAGTATCACAGGGAACGCTCTTCTGGAACCGCGGCTGATTTTTGTCGAAGGCAAACCCGCTAGCTGCAGATCCTTTTACCATCTGCCCCAGGAAACCCTCTCGTGATGTTCCGGCAGGCTGCAGATGAACAAAAATATCCCGGGCAGCCGGATCTGAAGCAAAAAGGAAATCGTGAATGAAAGGCATTCTTCTTCGCGGGTACAACCTACTAATCAGCATTGTGACTGTCCTGCTGGTTCTAACGACCACTTTTCTGATCATAATTGTCTTCAGCAATGTAATCGGCAGATACTTCTTCAACGTCTCCCTTGCATGGGCCGAAGAGGCATCACGCTTCCTGTTTATCTGGGCGGCCTTTCTGGGCGGGGTTCTTGCACACGAGCATTACGAGCACATGAATCTGGATATTTTTGTCAGGATTTCCCATGGAAAATGGAGAATCGCCATAATCATGGCATCCCAGATTGTCACACTTGTTGTTCTTCTCATAGTCTTCCGCGGCGGTCTTATCGCCACCATGGACAACCTCAGCTGGTTGTCACCGGCGCTGGAGATTCCCTACGGATACGTGTACAGCGTCATACCTTTCGCCAGCCTGCTTATGGCTGTGCAAACACTCATTCGAATGGCAAGGACAATCAATCCCCCTGAGTCAGAGGCAGAATAAGAACCCCGGAGGTAGGTTAAAATGATTACCGTTTTTCTACTGAGTCTTTTTGGTCTGATACTTCTGAATGTTCCCATAAGCCTCGCGCTTATCGGTACCGCTGGTGTTATGATGTATCTGACCGGAGGATTCTCCGCCCAGATACTTACCCAGGGGCTGGTCCGGGGTATCGATAATTTTCCTCTGCTGGCGATTCCGTTTTTCATGATAGCCGGAGAAATAATGAACCAGGGAGGAATATCCAGGAGAATAGTCAGGTTCGCCCATGTTCTGGTGGGTCATATATCCGGAGGAATCGGTTACGTAGGCATTTTGTCCAGTATGGTATTTGCCGGCGTCTCCGGTTCCGCCATCGCGGACACGGCGGCTGTGGGATCGGTCCTGGTTCCGGTGATGAACAACCACGGTTATGATACAAAACGCAGTACCGGACTTATCTGCAGTGCAGGATGCATCGGACCGATTATTCCTCCAAGTATTCCAATGATTCTGTACGGTGTAACCGCTGGAGTTTCAATCGTCAAACTTTTCCTGGGCGGAATAATTCCCGGGATTCTGATCGCTGTGGTTTTATCCATAGTCTGGTTTTTTCACACCAGGCGCCGGAATTACAAGTCCGAAAAACGGGCGACATGGAAAGAGCTTGTTTCAAGCACCATCGACGCGTTCTGGGCACTTCTTCTGCCGATCATAATTCTGGGCGGTATTGTTTTCGGTGTGGTCACCCCCACAGAAGCCGCCGTGATAGCGGTCGTATATGCTTTTCTTATCGCGATGTTCGTTTATCATGACATTACCATAAAGGACATACCTGAAATACTCGTGGCATCGATGAAGAGCACCGCTTCGATAATGTTTGTCGTGGGAGGCGCCACTGCGGCCGCGTATATGATAACCACGGTACATATTCCGGAGATGCTTACAGGACTGATTGTTTCCCACGCGGCCAATGCATACACCCTGCTCTTTCTCATAAACATACTGCTGCTTCTTGTCGGCTGCGTTCTTGATACTGCACCGGCGATATTGCTCCTTACCCCGATCCTTCTTCCCATTGTCGTACAATACGGACTCAATCCGATTCATTTCGGCGTGGTGATGGTCATGAACCTCTGCCTGGGATTACTGACGCCTCCCGTGGGAGCCGTGCTGTATGTCGGCAGCGGTCTGTCCCGCCTCAGTATTGTCCAATTGACAAAAGGGATGCTGCCTTTTCTGCTGGCGATGATCGGGGTTCTTTTCGCGATAACTTACTTTCCGGATTTGGTCCTGGTAACCACCAGGTATATCAAATAACTATCCAGCGTTCTTGTACATACAGGAGGAAAGCAATGACAAGAAAAGCACTGATGTTTCTCGTAATCCTGGGAATAGCAGGACTGCTGCTGACCGGATGCCTCAAAACGGAAGAACCGGTACAGCAGGTCCAGAGCTCTGAAGCGGAACAGGATTCAAACGCTCCGGAAATCGTAATAAAGATCGGTTTCGGCGGACCTGAAACCCTTCCCAATTATCGGGCGATCAAGGAACTTTTCAAGCCGGAAATAGAATCAAAGACCAACGGAAGGATAAAGGTCGAACTCTACCCGAGCTCCCAGCTTGGTGATGACGTGAAACTCATAGAATCCCTGCGGAGCGGAACCCTGGAGGCAGCAGGTCCGACAACCGCGCCTCTGGTAGGCATGGCCCCCGAGTTCGCCGTTTTCGACATCCCTTTTCTTTTTGAAAGCGGTGAAGTCGCAGATCAGATACTGGATGGAGAAATCGGCAGCAAGTTGAACAAGCTTCTTGAATCAAAGGGACTGTACAATCTGGCCTGGACAGAAATGGGATTCCGGCATGTTACAAACAGCGTTCATCCGATTACCAGCCCAAGTGATATCAAAGGCTTAAAAATCAGGACCATGGAAAATCCGATACACTTGGAAGCCTGGCGGCTCCTCGGTGCGAATCCTACCCCGATGCCGGTTTCCGAAGTCTTTACCGCCCTGCAGCAGCATGCAATCGACGGACAGGAGAATCCCGTTGTCGCGATCTACGGGTGGAAATTCTATGAGGTCAACAACTACATATCTCTTACCGGTCATGTATATTCACCCCTAACATTCCTTTACAGCAAGAAGCTCTTTGATTCCTACTCACCGGATGATCAGAAACTGATCAGGGAGGTTGCGTTGAAAACCGGTATTCGTGGCCGGGAAATTGCCAGAGCCGATGAAAGTTCTTACCTTGAAGAAATCAAAGAAGCAGGAGCTACAATTGTCGAGTTAACAGCTGCACAGAAACAGGCTTTTCAGGAAGTAACCCAACCGGTCTGGGACAGTGTAGCGGAAAAGGTAGGCGACGAACTGATCGAAGAGCTGAAGATGGCGCTCGCCAAGGTCACCCGCTGAAAGCTTAATATACAGCATAAAAATACCAGACAGGAACTATTTCCGGCGCGGGCCAAACACAGCCCGCGCCGGATCAATTTACGCGCTCTCGTAATAAACGTTCTGTTCTTCCACACCCCGGCCTTCCGCCTGCATCTCTTCCAGGGTCCTGAGCACAGCCTTTACCATGGGGGGCGGGCCGCACATTGGGATAACAGCTTCGTACTGTTTTAAGATTAAGAGCTTCCTCTGCACAGTATATAGACTATCTCGTCAAAACCTTAATTCAAGAATCCGGGTATCCAAAGCGATACTATTGGTATAAATGTTACAATTGCCAAAGTAACAAAGAGTGGTATGAAATACCAGAGTGCCTCTTTGAAAATACGACCGATAGGTACCTTTACCATTTCACTAACCATCAATAATGAAAGTCCCATGGGCGGCGTCATTAAACCGATCATTAAATTCAGAACCACAATAATCCCGAATTGAATAGGGTCAATACCCGCATTCAATATAGTCGGCATGAAAATCGGAATGACAATCAGTGTTGCAGTATTACTATCGAGAAACATTCCTACAACGATAAGTATCAGATTAATAATTAGTAATAGGACTAACGGATTATCAATGAATGGAGCCATCGCCGACTTGAAAAGCATTGGCATTCTTTCGATGGTCATGATCCATCCGAATAACATCGCAAAGGCCATTATTATACATATTGCAGAGGTTTGAAGAATAGTCGTATTCGCTGCTTCTTTTATGTGCGAAAAAGTCATATCTCTGTAGATAAATTTTCCTATAAACAAAATATAAGCTAATACAACACTGGCGGCTTCTGTTGGTGTAAAGAAACCGGATAACATACCGCCGATTAGCAGAATGGGTGCTATCAGGGCGGGAAATGCCGGAACAAGGCCTGAAAAAAACTCTTGAATTGATGGGAACCGGTCTCTCCTGGGATATTTCCTTTTTACGGCAATCAAACCGGTAAAAACCATCATGAAAACTACTGCAATTATAGCAGGAATAATTCCGGCAAGTAATAAACGCACAATTGAGGTGCCGGTTATTGCTCCAAAGAGCACCAGTGGAATGCTTGGAGGAAATATTGGTCCGACAGTTGATGTTGCAATAGTAACTGCAGCAGAAAAGGGTTTCGGAAACCCTTTTTCCGTCATTGCGGTTATTTCCATCTGCCCGAGACCACCGACGTCAGCTAGAGCCGCTCCCGACATTCCAGAGAATACAAGACTCGCGAGAATATTCACCTGGGCAAGCCCGCCTGGAAATCTGCCTACAGCAGTATCTGCGAAATGAAAAAGTCGCCGGGTTATTCCAGAAGTATTCATCAAATTTCCGGAAAAGATAAAGACCGGAATAGCTAAGATTGTAAATGAATCCAGTGCATAGAGGTAACGACTGAAAATCAATTCGACAGGGAATCCATTCAATAATACATAAATTGTGCTAGGCAATCCTATAGCAAGAATAATAGGGCATCCTGCCAGGAACAGTAAAAAGAATGAAATAATCATTAATAGTGCAACCATAGATATTTTCTCCGATTCCTGAATTCCCTGAACATTGAGTTACTTTACTCAGACAAATTTTTGAATAGTTTCCTTAAATATGAAACAGTCATAAGAAAAATACCGATCACAGCAGGCAGGGATAGCACTATAAAAGGTATACCAAGTGAAGCAGTCCTGGTGTGTGCATTCCCGATTATCGTTGCGACGCCGGAAACAGTCGTGATCGCAAATACTATGACGCACAAGAAATATATAATCGTATCAACAACTCTCCTTAATTTTGGATTGAGAAGTGAAATAAGTGAATCAAACCTTATGTGACTGTCAGATTGTGCAACATAGGAGAGGGACAAAAAAACCATTGAGACAAACAAATATCGTTCCATCTCCTCGGCTCCGTATAATGGCCTGCTGATCAGCCTGCAAAATACATGTATCAATACCAAAAAAGTAATTGAGAACAGTAAAATATAACTTATGATCCTATCTATTCTCGGGAATGATTTATTACTTTTACCAGGCACATTCTCCCTCCATATTCTCTGTAGCCTTTGGGGCCTGAAAGCTTATTAACTGCCGTTCGGCCAAAATATTTCTTTCATTTCAATCCCCCTAGACACGCCTCACCCATCCGGTCAGGAGACGGAATAACCGCTCCTGACCGTAAAATAAATTTTCAGTGGACTGATCTTCCGTTATGGTATTGCCTGTATTTCCTTTATAAGGCCTGCCCATTGCGGATAATCGGCATTAACTTGCTTCAGTACATCTGTAACAAACTTATCAATCTGTAGACCATTTTCTGATGTTATAAATGTGACACCTTCGGCTTCAAGCAACTCTTTATATTCATCATCTGAATCAAGCGTCCATTTAACCGACTCCTCGCCCAAATTAACCGCGATCTTTTCGATAATTTCACGGTCTTCCTGAGGAATCTTCATCCAGCTCTTCTCATTTACAAAACAGGTTTGTATTGCCTGCATATGGTTCGTCATCATTATATAGTCTTGTACTTCATACAATTTCCCGCTGTATATATTATTCAACGGGTTCTCCTGGCCTTCTACCACTCCGGTCGCCAGGGCGGTTGCAAGTTCAGCCCATTGGACAGGAGTCGGGACAGCGCCCATTCCTTTAATCATTGTCATCCATATTGGCAGTGGTACGCCCCGGATCTTTTTTCCTGAGAGATCGGCTGGTGAGTAAACTGGGAAGTTGGCTGTTAATTGCCTTGCTCCTCTGTAACAGTTGGCGAAAATACGGATTCCGGCTGTATCAATTAGTTCCTGGTTTAATTCCCGCATAACCGGTGATGTATAGGGGTCTGTAACTCTCATCGAATGGGCTGCATCTTTATAAATAAATGGAGCGTTAAAAACTGCAAGATTTTCAACAAATCCCGCCAACGAGGCAAAATCATGCATAGCCATGTCGATTGTCCCGTTCTTAACACTATTTATTGTTTCTTCGATATTACCTAATGCAGCATTTCCATACACTTCAATCTTCACGCGACCATTTGTCTGCTCCTCAACGCGTTTAGCAAACTCGTCTGCGAAGATTGTCAGTATTTCACCTTCAACACCTAAATGTGCCCATCGCAGTTCCACCGGTTCATTCGCAGTGTTATCTTGTCCACCTCCAGCGAATATCGGAGTAACTATGATAACTGTGATCAAGAAAATCAGTGTTAAATAGCGTTCCATACAAAAGCCTCCTAATTAGACATGATTTGTGAATCATGAAAAAGAGGTTCCACACCTTGTTTAAATATTAGATTGGGGGACCTCTTCATTCTGATATCCTACCAATACTCTTTGTATTTACCTCCTTGTCCGTTTATATGTGTAACTTATTCATGATGGCAGTTTATTTTTTGGCGTGAGTTATCTCTGCAACGCTCTCTGCTATCCTTTCAGGATTCATAACATTATCCATCCAGTCAGGGCGGAATATCTTGCTGAAGGCTTTTTTTGCGGCAAGCTGAGCGCCATCAGACATCGGATAGTCCACAAAACCAAAAACCTGGGAAATAGCGATCTGCAGATGACCAAATAAGAACTCCCTTGCAGCCTCCTCAGGAGCCCCCATTTTTATAGCTTTTTCGAGAGCTTCACGGACTGCAACAAGTACGGTTACTCCTATTGTCTCGACCAGAGCTGGTTCAAGAACCGCCATCTGCTCGACGGTCAGACGATAAGAATTCATAACAGGTGAGTAAATTATTTTTGCCAGTTTTTCTCCTCTGTCATAATCAGTATCCGGCCCCTGATATAAAGCACAGACAATGTGCTGTTTGGCGATTCCTCCAAAATGGTCATTGCGGGCCTCTTCGGTAACTTCATCGTTAAATAATGGCGGATGGCAGGGATGAGCAATGAAGTATGACAAGTCTTTACGTATCGGCATTACCTTCGCATGAGCTGCCGCAGGGTCCAATCCAAATACCATTGCATGGGGGGGGAGAAGAGGGATTATTTCTGCACTGACTTTTGCAATAGCCGCATCTGGAACTGCAAGTATGGCAACATCAACTTCCGGGATGAGACGAGTGTTGCTGACGGGCTGCAACCCCATACTCACAAGACGATCAAAACCTGGTCCTTTTCGTTGAACATAAATAACCTCAAACCCTTCCGTTTCTGATAATTTTTCTACAATTCTCAGTCCCATCTTGCCGCCGGCACCCATTAAAGCAACTTTCATTTTCACAGTTATCTCCTAAAAAATACGATCTGATAATCTCCGGAGAATGTTCCCTTATTTTATACGCTGTGATTATCGAAAAAGAGTTCATCTTATCCATACCCCTTGTTAAGGCACATAGTACGAACAATTTGCTACTCTATTTTCCCTCGATACCCCCTCGTAGAAACCACTTATAATGCTAACATTGGTCTGATATCATGTCAATTAAAATTATACAAAGCAAGGAAGCAGCGCCAAAAATGGTCCCATTTACAGTACCTTATATCAAGCTGCTTCGAAGGTAAGATCCTTAATGGCCACGGATGAAAAAAGGAACGATCGGCTGAAATGTCAGCAGGTAATTCGAACTATGGCTGGTAAATCATTTTGAACATTGAGCATTTTTTCTGATTAATTTCTGGTGTGGGAAGTAGATGATTTGTCTATTAGGACAGGAATCTTGTGCCGGAGTATAGATTTCAAGACCGGTAGTCAGAAATGGCCCTATGTTGACAATACATATAAAAATTCTCGCAGCATGGTTATTGTATCAGTAGTATTTCATAATAGTCGGAAGTAGCGACTTCTATAAATTAAGTTACAGGCACAGCCAACCAAGCTTTTGTAGCCTGATCAGTTTCCGCAATAAAATGAACCAGGCGCGGACTGAATCGCCCGCGCCGGATCAATTCAAGCGCTCTCGTAATATATATTCTCTTCTTCAACACCCCGGCCTTCCGCCTGCATCTCTTCCAGGGTCCTGAGCACAGCCTTTACCATGGGGGGCGGGCCGCACAT